>JAEZHL010000270.1 GCA_023416575.1 Pseudomonadota bacterium | reverse complement strand
TTGCGCGTTCGGAACCGGCAGCAGATAGAGCGCGGGTTTCTAGGCTGATGGTCGGCGGCGCGCGTTGACGACAGTCTCGCGCGCCACCATCAGTATGAACGAGGGGGCAAGAATCAGGTACCGCCGCCAGAGCCGCCGTGGCTCTGAGTAGAGGCGATGCAACCATTCTAGCCCCGACCGCTGCATCCAGCGGGGGGCACGTTTGATGTTCCCGCTGTGAAAGTCGAACGCCGCGCCGACAGCGATCAGGATCGCCCGGTCGATGTGCGGGAGTACATCCCCGATCCAACGTTCCTGTTTCGGGCAGCCCAGCCCAACCCAGACGATATCGGCACCCGAGGCGTTGATCCTGGATGCAGCATTCCGCTTTTCGGCGTGCGTCAATGGTCGGAAAGGCGGACACTCGATACCGACGACGTTGAGGCGCGAATTGTCCCGCCTGAGGCGGCTCACCAACTCATCCGCAACTCCAGTCGCGCCACCATAGAAATAATGGCGCCAGCCCTCGGCATTCGATCGAGCACACAGGCGCTGGAGGAGGTCCGGACCGGCTACACGCCTCATGCCGCGGCACCCCCTTGCCCGACCAACCCAAACCAGGGGTTGCCCATCCGGCGCCACCATATCGGCGCCTCTCAGATCAGCCAGGTGCGTTGGGCTTCCCTGGGCTGTCATGACCCCATGGACGTCGACGGCGGTGATGAAGCGCGGCTTTCCCTGGGTGATCCAGCCGGCAATGGTATCAAGCGCGGAATCTATATCTATGACGCTGATGGGAACGCCGAGGACCTCGACGGTGCGCAGTTCGTCTCCTGCTTCAGGCGTGTCGAGCATCTCGCCTCTCAACCGGTGGAGCGCGCCAGACGAACCGCGCCCGTTAGATGCCGGTATCGGGCAGCGGGCCGCTCAGACGTTTTTCTGAATGCGTAAGCGATGCGAAGGATAACGCCCCAGAAGAAATAAAACGGAATAGCGGTAAAAGGTTTTTCGAGGCCATCCTCGCCTATGGTGAAGAGCCAGACGAAAATTATGTAAAATCCCATAATGAGAAAGTTCACGCGCCAAATCCTATCACCGATCGCTTCCAGGCGACGATAAGTCCGCAGGAATGTACGCGTCAGCGCGATCTGGAACCATAGGAACGCCACAAGCCCAAGAGTGCCGAGTCTGGCAAAAACCGAAATCGTGGAGTTGTGCGGTTCCCGGACCAATACGTCGTTGTAGTAGCGAAAGTTGGTCAGTGGAATGCCATACCCTAGCCCGAATGAGAGCGTCTTGGGGTCCGCGGTGACGTCGCCCCATATCTTGCTCCACCATTCCAGCCGCTGAAATGTTCCTCGGGCAGAGCCAACGACGGCTTCGTCACCTTCGGAACCCCAGATCGCTGCAAAATGGTGTATCATGAATTCAAGGGAAAACTCCTGACCAAGCCTGCCCTGCAGGTTCAGCCCCGATTCAAGCAGGAGAAGCAGCAGCGCACAGCCGATCACCATCCCTGATGCCATATGCAGTGCAGTGCGTGGCTGCAGGTATACCAGCACGAGAAGTAGCGCCATCACGTGCAGATAGGTGGTGCGGGCCTGGTATGCGGCAACTGCGAAGGCGATGAGGAGGCCCGGAATGATCGACGGATGCAGCCAGAAAACGCGGACCCGGTCGAGAATCAGTCGCGCTGCCCCCACGAGCAGCATGAGGGCGCCGGTTGCATAGTTGAAGAGAAAAGGAGCGACATAGCCGCCAGGTGCTGGAATTTGCGGGGAAAGCTCTGACAACGACTCGCGGAGCGGAAACAACAGGCCGTAGACGACGCTCATATTGCAAACAAGTCTCAGCCAACGGGAGAAAGTGCCGAGAAATCCCGGAGTGGCTGCAACGACAAAGCCGATCCAAATGAATAGGCTGTCGATCAAATGGGATGCGTCGCGAATGGCCCAGATGCCATGCTGATGGAAACCCACAGCAGCTTGCGTCATTCCAAGACCCCACCAAAGGAGGAGGGGCGCCATGGGCGCAACGAGAATGAAACTCCGGACCCTCTCGATATCCCACGCGAAGGTAAGGGCGAAAATAAGAATGGAGATTTCTGCCAGGGGAACTCCATGCTCGCCGGTCGGCGGAATGCGCACGAGCATGAAACCGTGTTCAGCAACGAGGTATGCTCCAATAAGAGACAGAAGCAGCAGAACACGAATGCGACTAAGTCTCATGTCCTATCCGCATAGAAGGTGCACGGCTGGGTGATCGCCGAGCGTTTTCCGGATATCTGCTGTGTCGGTATGCCGAGTTCAGGCGGCCGCTGAGTGGCGCGGCCACAAATGTTTGTGTCCGATGTACCAGTCAGCCAGCTCGGCAATTCCCTGCTGCAGAACAATTTTCGGGCGAAATCCGAGTTCCCGCAATTTCGCGGTGGAGGGGCAACGCCTCAGCGTGCCGCCAGCTGGTAGATCACCCGTTTCAAGGGTGCACTCGCGACCGAAATATGCAAAGACGTTGCCGGCAAGCTCCCTGATGCTCACCTCGTCCTCTGTGCCAATGTGGTAGATTTGGCGATGCGCACCGCGCGCCAGCACGATCATGAAACCGTCGATGAAGTCCGAGATGTTGACGAACGCGCGGGTCTGCGATCCGTCGCCCTGGATGCGAAATAGAATGGGTCCCGTCGGCTGCATTGCTATGGACTCGGCAGCGCGCATCACGAATTGCGGAAGAACGTGTTCGAAGCCCATGTCAGGCCCATAGACATTATGAGGCCGGATGATGATCGACCGCCGCAGCAGGTCGCGGTGAAACGAGCCGAGCATGATTTCAGAAATCATCTTGGACCCGGCGTAGGAGTAGCGCGGGTTCCAAGGGCTGGCCACGGTCAGGGGAACGTCTTCGGGAGTGGGAATGACAGTTGCCGTCTGATAGACTTCCGAGGACGAGGCGAGCACGAGTTCTCCGATGTCGTTCCGCTTGGCCGCCTCCAGCACCGAAAACATGCCCTTGATGCCAATCTCGAGCACCAGCTCCGGTTGCGTATAGAAGTTTTCTGTGCCGTTCAAAGCAGCCAGGTGAATGATCGAGTCGCACCGCGCCGCTGATTGGATGACCGCCTCGGTATCACGGATATCGCAGGCGACGATCTCGACATGGTCTTTGATGTGGCTGAGCCGCGCGCTGTGTCCTCTCGTATTATTGTCGATGACGCGAACAATATGGCCCTCGTCGATGAGGCGGCTCACGAGAGCTGCGCCAATGAACCCGGCACCGCCCGTCACGAGATGTCGCTTAGGTGTGGGCTTCGCGCGCGCATTGCCGACGAGCTCGTTCCCGAGCGCAAGGTATTGGACACCCAATGGCATCGCGTCGGCGACATCGTCGAAAAGGCCCCAGAAATCGTAAACGAACGACGGCCGGTTCATTCGGCGGGCCTGTGCAGCAAGATCCATGTGGCGGAAAACGGGATGGTTGTTGGCTATAACGACCAAATCCGCACCGCTCACCGCGGCTTCGATGGAGGCGGCGATCGGGATCCCGAAGAAGGCCTGAGCTACGCCGCTTGGAACGACCGGATCGAAGCCGACGAACTCTGCGTTGCTGAAGCGGGATTGCAGTGCGCGCAGAATTGGCAGGGCCATTGTTCCCCTGAGGTCATCTGTTTCAGGGACACCTTTGAAGGCAAGTCCCAGGAGAGCGATGCGGGGAGGGTTTCTGAATGCTCTGAACTCAGTCACGCGCGCTGCGATCAGATCGGCTACGTCACTTGGCTGTTGCTCATTCAGACGTCGCGCGGCCCTGGTGATCGCCATCTCCACGCCCAGTTCGCTTGCGGCCTGCGCGAGAATATGGGGATCTTTCTCCAAGCAGGGCCCTCCGACCGGCCCTGGTGACGCGACGTTGGTGCGCGGATAGCCCAGCCGTCCCGCAGAAATAATTTCGCGCGCCGATACTCCCGCGCGAGAGCACAACTTGGCGACCTCGTTGCTGAACGCAAAAGAGACGTCGCGATAGGTATTGTCGACGAGCTTGACGAGCTCGGCAGCTTCCAGCGAGGAGACCTTGATCGTCGTCGGCGTCAGCATTCCGAAGAGCTGGCAGCACCTGAGCGTCGTTTGCGGGTCATCGGAACCGACGATCTGGGGTAGAGTGTGGAGCTCGAGGAGAGCCTGCCCCTCGAGCGTTCGCTCGGGGCAGACCGCCAGCTCGTAGTCTTTTCCTGCCAGATCGAGAATGGGCTTGACGATGTTGCGAGCTGTCCCGAGCTTGACGGTCGAGCGCAGAATGACGAGGTCGCAATCTCTAAGCACTTCCGCGACTTCGTGAGAGGCCTGCTCGATAAAGTTCAATTGCACTCTGCCGGTCTCGTCCAGCGGCGTGCCAACCGTGATGATGTAGACACGGGACCCGGCGCCAGGATCAATGCGCGGGTTTGGTGAGAAACTTCCTTGCTTCATGACCCGCGCAAGTTTCTCGGCCAAGCGGGGCTCGAAGAAGTGCGGCTGCATTCGTTTAAGTGCATCGAGGATATCAGCTCTGATCTCGACCCCTTGGACTCGGAAGCCGCAATCGGCCATAGCCACCGCGAGGGTCAATCCGACGTACCCGCAACCAATCACGCAGACATTGCGATCCGGATACGTGCTTGGCATACGCATGATCAAACCCACACGACTCGCAGGAAGATTAAAGAAAGGCGAAATAGTTTTTCGAATGAAAGCTATCTCGAACTGGGGAAGGGGGTCGAGCCGGTAGTATGCAGTTGATTAACGCAACCATGGGGTGTGGGCGAGTCGGAGTAGTGGGGACAAAAGGCTGGGCGTTCGCGATTGCCGAGCCGCAGACTGACTCGCATTGGTGGCTCTGGTTCGGCACAGAAAAGCGGGTGTCACCGAACGGCGGAGCTGGCACGCGGGTCTAATGGAACTATGATGGAATCCGGGCAATCACGCTGGATCTCGTTCCCCAGTGACGTGGAGCTGCCGATGCCGCCAATGAAATCGATCGGTAGGTGTTCACTCCGATGGCCACACACACGATTTCCCGTTATTGCGGCAGACCAGGACCTCTCATTGTAAGTGGCGATAGCCGCGCACCAATGCCCGGCGACGAAATTTCCCGAAACTGAGGCGTTTCGACCAGCCACTTCGATCGCCATTCCCGCACATTCGGCCGACGGTGGCTGAACCTGGATGACCAAATTTTTCCCGATCGTCGATCCCTCGCCATCTGCCACGATGGAGAGCCCGACGTCCTCGTCTCCGACGCGCGCGGCGCGGACGCAGTTTTCTTCGACAACAGCGCCGGTCATCCCTTTGCCCCAAAGCTCGATCCCCATTCGCAGGGGATTGATGACCACGTTACCGGCGACCTTGAGGCCAGCTCCGGTACGCGCTCTGCCCTCGAAGATGACGCTGATCCCCTGGTGAACATTCGTAAATTTGTTGTGCTCTATAGCCACGTTTTGGAGGTGATAAGCCTGAATCGCGGCGCTGTGCTCGGTTGTGCGCTGGCCGTTGAGGAAACCGATCCGGGAGAAGTGATTTGCGGTGATAGCACTATCGGTCAGAGTGCTATCGACGAAGATGCCCGCTTCATGGCCAAAGCGGGCCTGCGGGTCGACAATGTCGAGGAAGCGGTTCCGTTCAATGCGAATGTCCTTTGCTCCACCGATTATAATCCCTCCACCGCGGAACGTGAGGCCGGTCACTGCGACATCGGTCACAGTCTTCGCGATCATGATGAAACCGGCCCCTGGTGCTGCCCGTTTCAATGTGCCGGCGCCGCTGTAGGTTGTTGCAGACTTGAGCCTCAGGGGGCGGGACACCAAGTAGGTGCCTTCAGGGAAATGTATGGTATGTCCGGCTGGCGCGGCTTCAAGTGCAGCCGTGTCATCAATTTCGTCGTCAGGCTTGGCACCGAGGGTCGTGACATCGACGACCCCCTTGCGTGGCGGCGACGGCTTGGTGGAGCTCAACATCCAGGGCTCCACGACATCCCATTGCTCGGCAGTGGTGCAGGCCTGGATGACCTCCGCTGGCGGTCCGATCGCTTCTTGCGCAAGCGCGACTGTCGACACCAAGGCTGATGCGGCCAGGGTGCTTGCTGAACGACTCATGACCATGATGGGCCTTGGGCGCCGGCGCGCATCATTGTTTTCTCCTGCTGCGCCGCGGAGAATGCGAGATGACAACTTCGACCCATTGTCCGCCAGCTGCCGAAATGATCTCCATTGCTTTCAACGCGTCGCTCTGGGTCGTGTGGGGCCAGTCGATGAGGAGCAGCACGACGTCAGCGAAGGGGATGATCGCGCGCGAATCCACATATTCCAGCAGCGGGGGGGTATCGAGGAGAATGAGCTCGTGCGTTTGGCGCGCGCCCGCGATGAAGCTGCGCAACTCGCGCGAAGCAGTCTTATCCATCGGGAATGCTGCGGGCAGTTCATCCGCAGCAGCGCAGAAATCGAAACCTAGTCCAGTTCGAAAGGTGCGCAGCGGGAGGAGGTCGGTTTCAATCGGCGCGGCGCCTTTGGGCGAACCCATGACACCCGCGCGAAAATGGGTCGAGAGTTCGGGGTTTCGGGTATCGCAATCGACCACCAGGGTCTTCATTGCTCCTGCTGCGGAATAAGCCCCGAAATTGAGGACCAGGGAAGACCTTCCAGTCCCGGTCGTCGGAGAGACTACGACCGCCACGCGCGGCGAGCTGTTCTGCGGCACAATACCGGATCTCATGAGAAAAAGTGCCTGTGCATAGCGCCAGGATTGAGGCGATCCACTTAGGGCGAACAATTGCGGGGGGCTGTGACGCGCGCCGCTTTCAATCCCTGGGAGGGCGATTCCTTTGGAAGCGACAGGCCTTATCGCAACGGGGGTCTCTTTTCGTTTTACATCGGTTCTATTCGTGAGGTCTACATGGGGCAAGTGAGCGAGGCACTTCAAGCCCAGGAGTTTCTCCGCGTCCTCTTCCTCTAGGAATGCGTTGTTGGTGGCTTCCCGCCAAGTTACCAACGCAATTGCTGTGACGGTGCCGCCCGCGAGGGCGATCAGCAATGTCATTGGTATGTCGGGTTTGCTCGGTCGGTCAGGCGCTCGCGCCGAGAAGACAATGCGAGCCAGGGGAACGATCAAATTCTCCTGTGCTTCGGCTTCGCGGAGTTTTGTCAGCAGTACCGAGTATACAGTACGCGCGGCGTTGGCCTGCCGCTCCATCTCCCCGATCTCTATGGAACGCCTTTGGTAAGTGGTAACTTTCTGCCGCATCTTTCCGAAGGCGTCTTCCAATTCGGCGACAGTTTTTGTGGCGGCGGCAAGCTCAGCTTGCAAGGCTTCAAGTTGCCTGCTGTCTTCGCCCGGTACTGCTCGGCGATCAGACATGGGCACGATCGACGTTGGATTTAGTTGTCGCATCCGCGCGGCAATGGTTTCCCGCTGAGACCGCGCAGTTGCCAGCTGCTGAACCAAATCGGCCAGCTGGCGTGCACCAAGCCCTTCCGCCGGCACCCACGCCAGCTTGTTTTCGGTTTGGACGTCTTGGATCGCCTGCTCTACGCGAGTCACCTCCTTTTGCAATGCGTTAACCTCGGCCTGGATGGCGCGCCTCTTGACCTCCACTGCCTCGCTTGCGGCTGCAATCTGCGCGTCGATATAGACCTTGAGAATGGAGTTCACGACCTCCGCTGCGCGTTCTGGACGTGGGTCGAGATAGTTTAATTCCAGGATGTTGGTCTGACCCTTGCGTTTGACTGACAGCCTGCGCAACAGTTCTGTAATGTGTTTGTCCGTAGCCGGGTTGGCGTTCAATTCTACTGGCCCGCCGGGTTTTGCGGGCATCTGGTTATGTTGGGGATGGGTGCCAATTTCCCGGAGTGCTAACTCTGCTATGTGAGGAGACCGAATGATCTCGAGTTGGCTTTCTACAAATGTGTTCTCGACTGGCTGCTGCTGTAATCGCCCACTTAGATCGACTAGGGGAGCCTCCCGCGTATCGAGGTAGAGCTGCGCTGTAGCTTGATATTGCGGAATCGTAAACTTGATGTATGCGATGCCGGCAAGCAGGTTGAGGAGCAAGGCGCTGAATATCCGCCAGCGATTCCGCCGACCGATCCGAAAGAGCCATTTGATGTCTGCCGCATCGGGATCTTGCGCTTCATCTGCCGCGCGCCAGCGGATGGCATCATGTGCTTGGTGCGCGGCAAAGCAGCTCCCAACCTCTGGCTTGCTCCTAGGGTCGCGCGTTCGTTTGAGCACTCAGGGGTCCCCTTTCGGTGTTCCATTGACACGCCAATGCATTAAGGCGGAGCATCCCAGATGCCGGAGAGGCAGGATGCCACCAGCACGTCAACACGGCCCCCAATTGCATATTGGATTCATTTTATCGCCAATTCTAATGCGCCGTAACGGTTAACGAACGTTTCCGCTGCTGCTCGGTTGCGCACTTGTCGCGTGTTATGGGTCATACGAGACCATTCACGCTCGCTATCAGGGTGTGCCCTATGAGTGACTTGTCCTCCCCACTATCCCGACGCGATGCTCCTTTGGCCGTTGGGCTAGCGGGAGGCGTATTCTTGCTCCTGGTCGCTCATGCCGAGGCTGGAGAGACACGGTTCCAGTCTGCTCTGGCTCCACCAGTGGACAGCCGGATCAGCATAGAAACCGAGCAGAACGCCAAGGCAGGGAGGGAGCTAATGCTCGGGGTGGGGGATAAGCTCAGCATCTGGGTACACCTGCGGCAGGATCTCTCCGGTGAGTATAAGGTAAGAGTGGATGGCAAGATTGCCATTCCGATGATCGGAACAATTCTGGCCGAGGGGCGAACTTTAGCGGAGATTGAACGCGAGCTGATACTATCGCTCGAGCGCTCAGGGAATATCGCACCTTTGCTTTCGGTAGACGTTTCCGAGTGGCGCCCGATCTATATCGTGGGGGGTGTCGACAAACCCGGCACGTTCGCCTTCCGCCCAGGCATGACCGCTTTACATGCCCTGGCACTTGCCGGGGGGATCTACCGCCCGCCGGCGGGAACTGCGGCCATGGAGGCATCCCGCGAAACCTGGCAACTACGCCAGACCAGAGGCAAGATTAAATTGGCCTTGGCGCGCCAAGCCCGACTCGAGGCAGAGCAGCAGAAGTGGAAAGAGATCGAAATCCCGGAAGAATTGGTCAAGTTATCAGAGCCGGGTGAGGCCGCGGCGCTGATCCGCAATGAACAGAGGGTGTTGCTGCAGCGCGAGCGCGCGTTTGAAAACCAGATTGCCTCCAACGAACGGACCATTGAGCTCGCTGACTTGGAGCGCAAAGCCCTTGAGGGGGAGCTCGATCAAGTGCAGGAGCAGATTCGTCTCACGCACAATGATCTAAATCAGATCGGTGATCTAGTGAAGAGTGGCTTGACCACCCAAGTGCGTGTCAATGAGCTACGGCGATCTGCGGCCAATTTGGAAGCTGAAAAGCGCAGAATCCAAGGCAACATAGCCCGCATTCAACAGGCGATAAATCTGAGCAACAAAGAACGTCGACATGTCGAGATTGATAGAAGCATCAAGTTGGAGGAGGAACTTAGCTTAGTGCGCGACGAGATCCGTGGATTGGAAGTCGCCGCCTCCGCAGCAGAGGAGGCCGTCTTCCACCTTACGGGTAGCAGAATGCGCGGCGGAGTGGGCACTCAAGAGCCGACGCTATCGTATTCAGTCACCCGGACTGAGGATGGTATTCCCAGAACCCACCAAATTGAAGAGGGCGCCGAGTTGCGGCCCGGCGATATTGTACGAATAAGCGCCGGCACCCGGTAGGACGGTGGAGCTGCCTGCTAATCGCGTTGTGAGCCGCCAGAAATTGTAGCCCGCAGCCGGCGACGCCACGCGATAGCCGAAATTGCTGTAGTGAGAAGGGAGGTAGCGAGGAACACTGCTTCCGCCCAAAGAGCTCCAAAGACGCCATAACGATCCAAAAGGGGGATGAGTAGAGGCAGGGAGGCAAACGCCCCCATGCCAAGCGCGATGAACTCCCACGATGGCTGGTAGACTGCGCGTCCCACAATGAAGAGGACGTCTCGGATAAGATAGAGCAGCATGATCAGTGAGAAGGCCGATACCAATGGCGCAGAGTCTGCGTAAGCTGCGCCGAACATGAAATGAACGAGCATGTCACTCAGGGGCACAATTGAAAACAATATGATTGTGATCATTGTCATATAAGGGAGGATGAAGGTTCGGACGACTCGGAATAATGCCGGACCCCCGCCCCGCGAATAGGCGTCGCTGGCGTACGCAGTTGCCAGCCGGCCGAGGCCCTGGAGCGGAATGTTGATCATGAAGACCAGCTGCTGAGCTGCGCGAAGCAACCCAACATCCGCCATACTCAGAATCGCCCCCACAGTTACGTGGGTTATGAGTTCTCGGCAGTTGCCAAGAGCCGATGCGCCAAGGAGCCAGCGGCAGAAGCGCCAGTGCTGCCGGGCTACTTGGCTCAGTGCAGCCTTAGACCAATGCACCGGCGGGAGCCGGGCGGCGCCCACCAAGCCCGCAACAACTGCTGACGCTGCTGCAATAAGCAGCACGTCCCGGGCATCGGTTCTGTTCGGAGCCCAGAGGAATATTATGAGCAGTACTATCACCTGGAGCGAATACCTAATGGCGGATAATAGGAAACCTTCCCTCGGGTGGGAAATAGAATAGCAGATTGAACGGGAAAGCTCCGCAACGGGTACCGCAGCGGCAATAAGGGCTATAGGTAGCGCGAGCTCAGCAATGTCCACGTTTGAGGCAGCTACGGATAGTGCGATACTAACAGAATAGACGAGTAAAGCAGCACCGACCGAAAATATCAATTGCTGTTGAAGTAGGGCTCCAAGATAGGAGGGGCGATCGCTTTCCGGCCATGTTGTGCCGATTGTCATCAAAGGACTGATGATCGCTGCGGCGTGAAGGTTTTGAATAAGTAAAACCACTAGCCAGGCGATCGCAAAACGACCGAATTCCTCAACGGCGAGAAAGCGTGCGACCAATACCGTCGTGAGAAAATTAGCGCCGCTGACAAGACCTTGATCGGTCAGTGCCCATGCGGCCGCATTGAGGGGGCTGGAGCGGAGCCAGGACCTGAGGCGAACAGAGCCGATTTGCGGGAATCCCCAAGTCACAATATCGCCAATCCTGCAGATACCAGGAAACGTAAGCGTAGCATGTCAATGAAAAGTTGCCGGGGTTGGCTGGGGCCCGGCTGCTATTAACGGTAATTTAGCCGACAACTTGATGTGGGTTGCGTCGATGCGAGGCGACAACTAATAATTGTTACAATCGCGCTTGTGCGCGGCATATTGTTTGGTTCCATCTTTTGCCCGTCGAAAGAGGGTGAAGTGAGCCGTATTGACAGTCGCGATCAAGGTGGTGGGTTAGAAGCAGCGCTCCTGAATAGCGAAAGGGTGTATGCGAAGGAAGTATTGCGGATCCTGGATGATCCGCGGGACAACTGCAAGCGCTTGATGGACATTGTGATGGCCACGACCGGCCTCATTTTGCTGGCCCCCTTATTCCTAGTTATTTCACTTTTGATTATGATCGACTCTCCGGGACCCGTATTCTTTCGTCAACGTCGAGTAGGGCGATTCGGCCATTATTTCCTTGTTTGGAAATTTAGGACGATGAACGTGATGGATGATGGTGTCGTTGTTGTTCAAGCCAAGCGAAACGACAACCGCGTAACCAAAGTCGGTAGGATTCTTCGCAGACTTAATCTGGACGAGATCCCTCAGCTGATAAATGTCTTGGTGGGAGAAATGTCGATCGTAGGTCCGCGACCTCATGCTGTGGCCCACGACATTGAATTTTCCAAAAAGTGTGGGAGATATGCCCAACGTGCTACGGTAAAACCGGGAATTACGGGGTGGGCACAGGTGAATGGCTTCCGGGGCGAGATCGGAAACGTCGATGCACTTCTCAATAGAGTTGAGTGCGACCTCTACTATATTGCGCATCGATCGATATGGTTCGACGTTTATATCATTGCTTTGACGGCACTTCCCAGAGCATTCCGGAATGCGTTTTAGCCTCGCCGTGCGAGTGAGTTGCCTTTCTGTCAATGAGCCGGAGGAGCGCTATGCAGTCTCGTGTGGGCCTGCGAGTCACGGAAGGTGCTCGGCGTCTTGCGCGGTACTTGGTTGGGCAGGACACGGCGTTCTACAAGTTCGGTGCTGGCGTCTTTGCGCTCGTTGCCCTCGTGGAATCGGAAGGTGTAGCGAACGCGGTTGAATTGCGCAGGATGGCGCGTAGCGTCGACGGTGTGCACGAGGTGACATTGGCGCGGCTCGATCACCCGATGTGCGTCAGAACGGGCACACCTGACCTCGCTGCTGTGATTGATGCTGCCGTACGAGAGGAGTACGGGGTGGGATTGCCTCCCAATCTGCGGCCGCTGTCTATGATTGATGCTGGCGCATATATCGGGGATACCGGCGCGTATTTCCTATCCCGGTTCCCGGATTTGAAGCTGTTAGCACTCGAACCCAATCAAGACAACTATGAGTTGGCGTGCATCAACCTTGCCCGGTATGGCCCCAGATCCCGCGTGATGAATGCTGCTCTTTGGGTGGAATCGGGGACGCTCCAGTTTGAAGGGGAGTTTCTATCGGGCGAAGTAGGGCAAAGAGGTGTATCGGTAAAAGCTATCTCCATTCTGGACGCATTAGATGCATTGCCAGAAGGGCGGGTTGATATCCTCAAGATGGATATTGAAGGCGCAGAAAGAGAGATATTTCGGAAGTCTCCGGCCGGGTGGCTTCACCGGGTAGGCCACATACTGATCGAACTCCATGGTGAGGATATTGCACGCGAAGTGCTTCCTGTTATTCGGCGAGCTGGGTTTAGTTGCACCCGTTTCCGCTCTGTTTGGTATTGCCACAGTGGGACAATGGGGTGCGAGGAGTATGGATAAGCCGACGTGATGTCCTATGGCGCGGGGCAGGGTGCGGGAGTGGTAAAATTCGGGAGGTTCGTGCAGATGCTGCGCCTGAGGCGAGTTATCCGCAGCG
>JAEZHL010000260.1 GCA_023416575.1 Pseudomonadota bacterium | reverse complement strand
AGACGATCGCCGGCATTCACGGCATGATCGTCTACGACACGCTCTTCGGGGTGGATGACGACGACGTGCCCCATCCGCAGATGGTGGGTGATTATTCCGTCAGCGACGATGGCCTTCGCTACAGTTTTACTTTGCGTGATGGCCTGAAATGGCACGATGGCACCAAGGTCACGACGGCTGATGTCATCGCTTCATTGAGGCGCTGGGGGCAGAGGGATCAGGCGGCGCGCGCGATGTTTGCCCATCTGGAGAAGATGGAGGCCGTCGACGACAAGACGTTCACGATGAACTTCAAAGCCCCGTACGGTCTCGTGCTCGAGACGCTCGGCAAGACCGGCACGATGGTGCCGATCATCATGCGTGAGCAGGACGCCCGGAAGGGAAATGACGATCAAGTCACGGAAGCGATCGGCTCCGGCCCGTTCATGATGAAGAAGGACGAGTGGGTCCCGGGCAGCCGCACGGTTTACGTGAAGAACCAGCACTATGTCCCCCGCGAGGGTAAGTCGTCCGCTTTCGCCGGCGCAAAAATTCCGAAGGTCGATCGGATCGAGCTGGTCTGGATCGACGACAATCAGACCCGCATGCAGGCGCTCATTGCCGGCGAGATCGACATACTCGAGCAGCCCTCGGTCGACTACCTGCCGATTCTCGAGAGCGATCCGAACGTGAAGGTGATCCGTACCGGTCCCATCGACAGCCATTGGGGCACGGTCCGGATCAACCACCTGCACCCGCCGTTCGACAAGCCGGAGATGCGCCAGGCGCTCTTCCATCTCGTCAATCAGGAGGACTACCTGCGAGCGATCGTCGGCAATCCCGAGTACTACCGCACCTGTCACAGCTACATCACCTGCGGGACGACCTATGCTGACGAGACCGGCAAGGAGGTGATGGCGGACTACAATCCGAAAAAGGCCTACGAGCTGATGAAGGCGGCTGGCTACAAGGACGAGCCGATCTACGTGCTCGCCGCAACGAACCATCACACCATCACGCCAGCCTCCCAGGTGCTCCTGACGGCGATGCGCGAGGCCGGATTGAACGTGAACGCCGTCTCCATCGATTGGGGCTCGGTCGTGGCCCGCCGCGCGAACCGCAGCAAGCCGGAGGCAGGAGGCTGGCATATCTTCGTGACGACCTCGACCGGTAGCTCGTCGACCAATCCGGCGCTCAACACGTGGCTCGGCGCCAATTGCGACAACGCCAACGTCGGCTGGCCATGCGATGAGGAGCTGGAGAAACTGCGCGGCGAGTTCGCCTTCGCCCGCAATGTCGAGCAACGCAAGGCCGTGGCGCGCAAGATCCAGGAACGGGCCAAGCACGTCGTCCCCTACATTATTTTCGGCCAGTGGACGCAGCCGTTGGCGTATCGCTCCGACAAGATCAAGGGAATCATTCCTGTCAGCGGCACGACAGTGCTCTGGAACATCGAGCGCGTCGACTGATCGCCAGGCCATGAGCGATGCCTGTCGATATGCCCGGCGGTCCTGCAAACGGCCGCCGGCGCCGACCGAGGAACACGCATGACCGCCTATATCATCCGTAGGCTTCTGGCGACGATTCCCGTTATGGCGGTGGTTGCGGTCTTCGTGTTCCTGCTGCTGCGGATCGCGCCCGGCGATCCCGCGGCGCTCATTGCGGGCGACGACGCGACAACGGCGCAGATCGAGGATATCCGCCAGCGGCTCGGCCTCAACCTGCCGATCTGGGAGCAGTTTCTGCTCTGGGCGGGCAGCATCCTGCAAGGCGATCTCGGTACGTCGATCTTCTCCAACATGCCGGTCACCAAGCTGATCGCGCAGCGCCTCGAGCCGACGCTGATGCTGATGCTGGCGACCCTAGTCGTAGCCGTTTCGATCGCCATTCCTCTCGGTGTCATCGGTGCTTGGAAAGCGCGGACCGTCATCGACCGTTCGGTGATGCTGCTGTCCGTGCTCGGTTTCGCGGTCCCGGTGTTCCTCGCCGGATATGTGCTGATGTACGTTTTCTCGATCCAGCTCCGATGGCTACCCGTGCAGGGCTATAAATCACTCGCACAGGGCTTCTGGCCAAGCATCCAGAGCTTGATCCTACCTGCAATCGCTCTCGGGATGACGTATGTGGCGCTGATCGCCCGTATCACGCGCGCCTCGATGCTGGAGGTGCTGTCGCAGGACTACATCCGCACCGCGAATGCGAAGGGCTTGGCGACGACGCGCGTTCTGCTGCTGCACGCACTCAAGAATGCTTCCGTCCCGATCGTCACCGTCATCGGCATCGGCATCGCGCTTCTGATTTCCGGCGTCGTCATAACCGAGACCGTGTTCAATATCCCCGGCCTCGGGAGGCTGACGGTCGATGCCGTTCTGAAACGCGATTACCCGATCGTGCAGGGCCTCATTCTCGTTTTCGCGGCGACCAAGGTCATCATCAATCTCCTGATCGACCTCTCCTACGCTTTTCTCGATCCCCGTATCCGGCACTGAGGGTGGAAAAAACATGCGCATTTTCTCGGCCACGATCGCAACCGAAACCAACACCTTCTCGCCCCTTCCGACGAGCCTGCGCGCGTTCCAGGAGAGTGTCTTCATCCGGCCTGGACAGCACCCGACCGATGCGCCGCGCATGTGCACCGCGCCGCTCTTCGTTGCCCGGAGGCGGGCGGAGCGGGATGGCTTCACGCTCATCGAGGGAAGCTGCTTCGCGGCCTCGCCCGCAGGCACGGTCAATCGCCGTGACTACGAATTCATGCGCGACGAGGTTCTGGCACAGCTCAAGGAAGCGATGCCGCTCGATGCGGTCGTGCTGGGGCTGCACGGCGCGATGGTCGCGCACGGCTATGACGACGTCGAGGGGGACATCATCGCCCGGGCCCGCGAGATCGTCGGCGACAAATGCGTCATCGGCGTCGAGCTCGACCCGCACTGCCACCTCACGCTGAAGCGCGTGAAGCACGCCGACATCATCGTGCTCTATAAGGAGTTCCCGCACACGGACGTTGTTGACCGTGCCGAGGATCTTCTCGACCTGGTGCTGCGTACCGTCCGCGGCGAGATCAGGCCGGTGATGTCGGTCTACGATTGCCGGCAGGTCGGCTCCTATCCGACCCAGTTTCCGCTGATGCGGGCGTTCGTTGACCAGTTGTTCGCGCTCGAAGGCAAGGACGGGATCCTCTCGGTGTCCGCGGGCCATTGTTTTCCCTATGCCGACGTGCCGGAGATGTCGGGCCGCATTCTCGTCGTCGCGGACGGGGACAAGGCGAAGGCGGATGCGCTCGCCACGAAGCTCGGCGAGGAGTTCGTCTCCATGCGCGGCAAGACGATGCCCGAATTCTTCACCGTCGAGGAGGGCGTGGAGATCGCGATGGCTGCGCCGGAGGGACCGATCGTCGTCGCTGAGCCGTCGGACAACGCTGGGGGCGGAGCGCCTTCCGACAATACCTCGATCCTGCGAGAGCTGATCGCGCGCGGGGCGCAGAGCGCGGCGCTGGGCCCCATCTGGGATCCGGTCGCGGTGGCGCTCTGCTTCGATGCGGGTGAGGGGGCGCATTTGCCGCTTCGCTTCGGTGGTAAGACCGGTCCTGCCTCGGGGCTCCCTCTCGACGCCACTGTCGAAGTGACGAAACTCGCGCGCGACTGCTGGCAGGATTTCGGTCCGACCAAGGTGCCGCTCGGCGACTGCGCCGCGGTGAGGATCGGCGGTGTCGAGGCCGTGCTGATCTCGAACCGGACCCAGGCGCTGGGGCTTGATCTCTTCCGCAACGTCGGCATCGAGCCGACGCATCGCAAGATCCTCGTATGCAAATCGACCAATCATTTCGCGGCCGCCTTCGGGCCGATCGCCAAGCGGGTGATCTACGTCGAGTCCGATGCGCCGCTGAAGCGTGACTACCGCGGCATTGCGTATACGAAAGTCGAGCGGCCGATCTGGCCCCTGGACGAGCACACCGAGCCCAGACTGATCTTCTGAAGCGGGGCCAGGGACCGTGGCGGTCATCGCAGAAGCTCCTCCCCCTGCAACCGCGACCCGGAAGACGAAGGCGATCTGGGTCGCGATCCGGCGCAATCCGACGATCTTCATCGGCACGCTTGTGCTCACACTCCTCGCACTGATGGCACTTCTCGCGCCACTCATCGCGGGCGACCCCTTGCGCATGGCGACGGCACAGCGGCTGCGCCCACCGTCTGAAGCGTGGTGGTTCGGGACCGACCAGTTTGGCCGCGACGTCTTCTCCCGGACGATCTACGGCGCACGGGTTTCGCTGGTCGTGGGCATCACGGTGGCGCTGGCAGCCAGCGCCATCGGCCTCGTGATCGGCCTCGTCTGCGGCTATTTCCGCACCGTCGACGGTATCGTCATGCGCGTCATGGACGGCATCATGGCGATACCGTCGATCCTGCTCGCGATCGCGCTGATCACGCTGACGAGGCCGGGTCTCGCGATCGTTCTCGTCGCCATCGTGATCCCGGAGGTGCCGCGCATCGTGCGGCTCGTGCGCTCTGTCGTGCTTTCGATCCGCGAGCAGCCGTACATCGAAAGCGCCATTGCTGGCGGGACGCGCGGCTTCAAGCTGCTGTTCAAGCACATCCTGCCCAACACCCTCGCTCCCCTGATCGTGCAGGCGACTTATGTCTGCGCGTCGGCGATGCTGGTCGAGGCGAGCCTGAGCTTCCTCGGCGCGGGTGTGCCGCCGGAAATCCCGAGTTGGGGCAATATCATCTCGCAGGGGCGCTCGTTCTTCCAGATCGCGCCCTGGAGCATTCTGATCCCCGGCGCCTTCCTCACGGTCACCATTCTGGCGGTGAACCTTCTGGGTGATGGCCTCCGCGACCGTCTGGATCCGAGATTGTCGAGGCGGATGTGAGCATTCTTCAGGTACGCGATCTCAAGACACAGTTCTTCACGCAGGACGGCGTGGTGCGTGCCGTCGACGGGGTCTCCTTCGACGTCGGTGTCGGCGAGACGCTGGCGGTCGTGGGTGAGTCAGGGTGCGGGAAGTCCGTGACCGCTCTTTCCATTCTGCGCTTGATCCAGAAGGAGACCGGACGGATCGTCGGCGGCGAGATCCTGTTCGATGGGCGCAATCTGACGAAGCTCTCGGACGAGGAGATGCGCTCCATACGCGGCCATGACATCTCGATGATCTTCCAGGAGCCGATGACGAGCCTCAATCCGGTGCTCACCATCGGCGTCCAGATTGCCGAGAATGTCGTGCGCCACAAGGGCCTGTCCTGGGGGAAGGCGCGGGAGCGGGCGCGGGAGATGCTCGAGCTCGTGCGCATCGCCGATCCCGAGCGCCGCCTTGACGAGTACCCCCACCAGCTGTCCGGCGGTATGCGCCAGCGCGTGATGATCGCGATTGCACTCTCCTGCGATCCGAAGGTGCTCATCGCGGACGAGCCGACGACGGCCCTCGACGTGACCATCCAGGCGCAGATCCTCGATCTGATGATCGAGCTGAAGCAGAAGATCGATGCGGCGATCGTGATGATCACGCACGACCTGGGCGTCGTCGCGGAAACCGCACAACGGGTCATCGTGATGTATGCCGGCCGTAAGGTCGAGGAGGCGCCGGTCGAGGATCTCTTCGACAATCCCATGCACCCCTATACCCGGGGCCTCATGGCCGCCATCCCGCGTCTCGATGTGGAAGCCGAGGCGGGCGGGCGGCGCATCCGCCTGCATGAAATTCCCGGCATGGTGCCGGTCTTGATCGACCCGCCTCCCGGTTGCGCGTTCGCTCCGCGTTGCGCCTTTGCCACCGAGCGCTGCCGTGCCGAGAACCCGCCCTATGTCGAGAGCACACCGGGTCACGTGGCCGCGTGCTGGGAAGTCGACCGCGTTCGCGAGATGATGGCATGAACGTGCAGAACGTCGAAACGCCGAGCCTCGAGGTCGTGAACCTCGCCAAGCATTTCCCGATCCTCGGCGGACTGCTTCGCCGGCAGGTGGGGACGGTCAAGGCCGTCGATGGTGTCACCTTCAGCGTCAGGCGCGGCGAGACGCTCGGCATTGTCGGCGAATCCGGCTGCGGAAAGTCGACGTTGGGCAAGATGGTGCTGAAGCTTCTCGAGCCGTCGTCCGGCACGATCCGCCTCGGTGGCGAGGAGATCACGCACCTTTCGCCTGGCGAGATGTGGCCGCATCGTCGGCGCATCCAGACGGTCTTCCAGGACCCGTATTCCTCCATGAACCCACGCCTTACTGCGGGATCGATCGTTGGCGAGCCGTTGGAGAATTTCGGCATCGCGCGTGGCGCCGAGAAAATCGAGAGAGTCGCCCAGCTCTTCCAGCGCGTCGGCCTGCGGCCCGAGAACATGCGCAAGTTCACGCACGAGTTCTCCGGCGGGCAGCGCCAGCGCCTCGGCATCGCGAAAGCGTTGACCGTGAATCCGGATGTGATCGTCGCGGACGAACCCGTCTCGGCGCTCGACGTCTCCGTGCAGGCGCAGGTGCTCAATCTGCTCATCGATCTGCAGGAGGAGCACAAGCTCGCCTATGTCTTCATCAGCCACGATCTTGCGGTGATGCGCCATATCAGCCATCGTATCGCGGTCATGTATCTCGGGCGGATCGTGGAGCTGACGGAGAAACGCCGTTTGTTCGCGATGCCGCTACATCCTTACACGGAGGCACTGCTGGGCGCGGCACCCATCCCGAACCCGAAGAAGAAGCGGGAGCGCCTGATCATCCAGGGCGACGTTCCGAGCCCCGCCAAGCCGCCGCCGGGCTGCCATTTCCACACGCGCTGCCCGTTCGCGATTCCCGCCTGCCGCGAGATCGAGCCGCCGCTCCTGGAAGTCTTACCCGGCCACCACGTCGCTTGTCTTCGCCGCCCAGCGGGTGCTGAGCCGGCCCCGCTCACCAAGACCATCTGAAGAAGGAAGAAATCACAGTGCCTCTCACCGCACTCTCCGCCGTCGAACTGCGGCGCCGGATCGGCAGCAAGGAAATCTCTCCCGTCGAGCTGCTGGAGGCCTGCATCGGGCAGATCGAAGCGATCAATCCGGCGGTCAACGCCATCTCCGCGACGGCATACGAACGCGCACGTGCCGAGGCGAAAGCAGCCGAGACCGCCGTCTTGCGCGGCGAGGAGCTCGGCCCACTCCATGGATTGCCAGTCGGGATCAAGGATCTGCAAGACACCGAGGGCCTGCTCACCACCCACGGCTCGCCGCTCTATCGCAGCCATGTGCCGAAGGCCGACGCGGCCTCGGTCGGCCTCGTGCGCCGGGCTGGCGCAATCGTCGTCGCCAAGACGAATGTGCCCGAGTTCGGCGCCGGAGCGAACTCGCGCAATCCGGTCTGGGGCGCCACCGGCAATCCGTTCAACCCGAGCCTCATCGCCGGCGGCTCGTCGGGTGGGTCGGCGGCTGCACTCGCCACCGATATGCTGCCGATCTGCACCGGTTCCGACACCGGCGGCTCCCTGCGCGTTCCTGCTGCGATCTGTGGTGTTGTCGGTTTCCGGCCCTCGCCCGGTCTCGTTCCGATGGATACGCGCGGACTCGGTTGGACGCCGATTTCCGTGGTCGGGCCCATGGGGCGCGATGTTGCCGATACGCGCCTTCTCTTCGCGGCGCAGATCGGCGTCGATGATCGCGATCCGCTGTCCCAGCCGCTCGATCCACGCGCGGTGAGCGTCCATCGCCCCGTCGATCTCAGCCGTTTGCGCGTCGCCTGGACGACCGATTTCGGCCAGTGTCCCGTCGGCACGGAGATCGCCGAGACGATGCGGCGCCAGATGGGGCGCATGAAGCACCTGTTCGCGGCGTGCGACGAGGTCGTTTTCGATTTCGGTCGCGCCGACGACTGCTTCGATGCGATCCGGGCACTCAATTTCGTCGCCCGCCACAAGGCTGCCTACGACGAGAACCCGGACGACCTCGGTCCGAACATCCGCGCGAACTATGAGATGGGCGCGGCGATGTCGCTCGCCGACGCTGCCTGGGGGCATACGGAGCAGACCAGGATCTTCCGCCGCTTCCAGGAGATCTATCGCGACTACGACCTCGTCATGGCGCCGACGGTGCCGGTATCGCCTTTCCCGTGGACGAAGCTCTATCTGGAGGAGCTGAATGGGAAGAAGCTGCGCAATTACTATCACTGGCTGGCGCTGACCTATTTCGTCACGCTCGTCACCAATCCATCGATGTCGCTTCCCTGTGGCACTGACGACCACGGCATGCCGTTCGGGCTTCAGCTCGTCGGCCGCTTCCGCGGCGACCTCGAGCTGCTCGATACATCACAATCGCTGGAAGAGGCCTTCAAGGGCATCGCGGGTCTGGGCCGTCCGGTCCCGGATCTTGGTAAATTGCGGGAGCCGCGGCCCGATCTGAAATCGATCATCACAGCGCCGCCCGTTGTGCTGGCAAACGCCTGAACTGGGTAACGTTGACACCGGGACCGCCGCGCCACGGGGCGGCCCCCGGACGTCCAATCGCTCGGAGCTTTGGCGAGCGGCAGACGAGCCAGTCGAGGGCCAGATGATCAGCAGCGAAGCTCCGACGAGCGGAAAGACGATGCCGCCGATGAGGAGGATGGCGACGAGCCCACGGAGCAGCCACCAAGGAAAGACGCCAGCGTAAACCGGGTTTGCAACAGCGCGGGAACCAGGAGCCGAATGACGCCGTTCGTCCGACGCCATCGGTCCTTGCGGAGGACATCATGCCTGTCGACGCGCCTG
>JAEZHL010000031.1 GCA_023416575.1 Pseudomonadota bacterium | reverse complement strand
GCTCCAAGTGCAGCAGCTTGCGGATGTCGTTCGCGGTCGCGGCGAGGTCGGCGGGGCGGCGGATCGGTGCCCGCTGCGGATGGAAGCACAGCATGGAGCCGCGTCCCAGAACCTGCATCGGCGCGTCGTGGGCGGCGATCAGTGCATTGAGGCGCTGCCGCAGCCGGTCGCCGCTGGCGTTGAGTTCTTCCGCCCGCGCCACCGTGAAAACCTTTTCGAGCCCGGCGATGCCGGCGGCCATCGTCAGGACGTTGTTGTTGTAAGTTCCGGAATGCATGAACCCGTCCTTTCGCGTCGGGTCCAGCAGCTCCATCAGGGCGCGGGCGCCGCCGAAGGCGCCGAAGGTGACGCCGCCGCCCAGATATTTGCCGAACGAAACGAGGTCCGGCGTGATGTCGAGCGCGCCGTGGAGGCCGCCGGGCGCGAGGCGCGAGGTCATCACCTCGTCGAAAATGAGCACGATGCCATGGCGCTGCGTCTCCGCGCGCAGCATGGCGAGGAACTCGGGGTCGGCTGGAATGCAGCCGCCCGATCCCATCATCGGCTCGATGATGACAGCGGCGAGCTTAGCGGCGTTGTCGGCGATGAGGCGCTGGGTTCGATCGGCGTTGTTATACTCGCCGAAAACGTAGTCGAACGGCGCATTCACGCGCGTGGTGCCGTTGGCGAACGACAGGAAGCCGCCGTGATAGGCGCCATTGAAGACCATGATGACATCACGGCCCGTCGCCGCACGCGCGAGGCTGAGGCACATGAGGTTCGCCTCGGTGCCCGAATTGCAGAAGCGCACCAGATCCACTGCCGGAAAGCGCTCGCAGATCAACGCGGCGAGACGTGCCTCGTAGGTGTTGGGTCCGCCGAGCACCAGGCCGCCTGACAATGCCTCCTGGACCGCCTTGATGATGACCGGCTCGGAGTGGCCGTAGAGCCCGGCTGTGAATTCGCCGAGGTAGTCGGTGTAGACGTGGCCATCGAGGTCGGTGAGGCGGGCGCCTTCGCCCTTCACGATCGCGACCGGGAACGGATCGTAATGCAGGACGGTCCGGGTATTGCCGCCGGGCATGTTGCGGCCGGCCGCCTCGAAACGCGCCTTGCTCTTCGGATTGGCGCTGACATAACGCGCCTCGACATCGGCGACAGCGGCACCGAGGCTGATGTTGGGCTTGGCCGAAGCTGCCATGGACAAGGTGCGCCTCCAGAATTCCAGAAAAGTTGATCTTTCGAAGAGTCTGCTTCGGCCACATCGCACGGTCAATGATGGAGCGCGCTCGGCGGCGATGTGCTGGAGTCGTCCTTCAACTGCATGGCTGTGGATAGGGCCACCTGTGTGTCCCGATCTTCACACTGATTACAAAATTGCTCTGCTCCAGGATGGATCTGTTTCCGATCCCTTGCGTTGCGGATCCAGTCGGGCGTCATGAATACACCTAGGACTGACGCTTTCGTGTGGTTTTCCGGAGTGAGTTCGCTTACTGATCACTGCACGTCCTTTCAGTCCTTTCATTTGCGTGTTCACCCGGCTTCCGGCCAGGTCGGGGGTGAGTGTGGAGGTTGTCGCATGAGGTTGCGTTCTTGGGGGTGGATTACGCTTACGAGTGTTCTGCTGACGGTGCAGCCTGCTGCCGCAAACCCGGCAGGGACATCCCCGGAAGCGGTGCAGCAGACGGCGACGAGCACGTCTGTGCCTAATCCGGGCGCTCCCGCGGAAGCCGTTCCCGCGGCGGTGATCCCCGGTGATCCCGCGGCGGTGATCCCCGGTGAGACGAAGCCGGCTTCCAACCCGGCCATCGCCCCCGAGGTCGGGACCGAGCCGGCGGCCCTCCAGGTGCCGTTGATCGAGCCGGAGCCGCCGAAGCCGGTCATCACGCTCAAGGTCGACATCGATCTGTCCGCACAGCGCATGACCGTGATGACCGAAAACGACGAGGTTCTCCACAAGTGGCCGATCTCGTCCGGACGCGGCGGTTATCACACGCCGAATGGCACTTGGCAGCCGCAGTGGCGCGCGAAGATGTGGCGGTCGCGGCAATACTATGGCTCGCCGATGCCGCATTCGGTCTTCTTCCATCGCGGCTATGCCGTCCACGGCACTTACGCGACGGGCATGCTCGGGCGGCCGGCATCGCACGGCTGCATTCGTCTGGCACCGAAGAATGCGGCGGCGTTCTATAGCCTCGTCGGCCAGCACGGCATGGAATCGACGCAGATCGTCGTGCGCGGCAAGACACCCGGCAGGGCAATGGCATCGTCCGGCCGCAAATCAGGCGCGCGCTCGGCGCAAGCAAGCAGGCGCCAGCCTTCGCGAGGTTATGCGAACTACGGCAGCCCGTCATGGTCGTGGTAGCAGGGTTCCGAATGGGATTGCGGCAGTATGGCTGTCGTTACAAGTCGTCCGTTACTTGCTAATACTTGACTTTCACTTGGGGAGCGCCCGGTCAGCGGCGCTCTTCCAGGCGATTGGTTACAAGCGGCAGGTAAGGACAATCCGTTGCCTGGCAGGTCGGTCAAACGAACCGGCAGCGTGCCGATCGGTCGGGTGCTGGCACTCGGCCTGATCGGCGCTGTGCTGTCGGGCTCCCTGCCGGCGCAGACTGCCGAGCAGGATCAGACCGGCGCCAGCACCACCAACAGCAACGCCAATACGCAGACGACCGCCGGCTGGCTGCAGGAGCGCTTCGGGCGTGTGGGGCAGCTGCTCCGCGCACTGTCCCAGGCGTCGGAGACACCGGCGAGCCGCGGGAGCGAGGAGAAGCCCAAGCCGGCCGGCCCCGTCGTCACCGCCAGCCACCCCGTTACGCGCGAGGTCGTGGAATGGGACGAGTACACGGGGCGCGTCGAGGCGGTCGAAACCGTCGAGATCCGGGCGCGCGTGCCCGGCTACCTCGATCGGGTCCACTTCAAGGACGGTCAGGTGGTCGCCAAGGGCGACCTTCTCTACACCATCGACCCGCGGCCCTTCGAGCGCGCCCTGGAAACGGCGCAGGCGGAGCTGCAGCAGGCAAAGGTCAAGGTGGAGAACGCCACCAGGGACGTCGAGCGCGGCCGCCCGCTTCTCGAGAGGCAATATCTCTCGCAACGGCTGTTCGACGAACGCGAGAACCTTCAGCGCGATTCACGCGCTGCGGTCGCGGTGGCCGAGGCCAAGGTCAAGTCGGCCGAGCTGGAGCTTTCGTTCACGCGCATCACGGCACCCATCGCGGGCCGCATCAGCATGAACATGCTCGACATCGGCAACTATGTGGCTGCCGGGATCTCGGAAAGCTCCAGCCTGCTGACGACGATCGTGAGCCAGGACCCGGTGCACGTCTACTTCGACGTCGGTGAGAACAACGCCCTCAAGTACAGGCGTCTGCGGCAGGCGGGGCAGAAAGCGGGAGCTGGCGCCAACGGGGCACCGGTGTACGTCGGGCTGCCGGATGAGACGGGCTATCCGCACAAGGCGGCGCTCGATTTTTCCGACAACCGCCTGGATCGCGGCACGGGCACGCTCAGGGTGCGCGCCGAGCTCGGCAACAAGGCCGGCCTGTTCCAGCCCGGCATGTTCGTGCGCGTCAGGATTCCCGGCTCGCCGAGCTATCCCGCAGTGATGATCCCGGACGAGGCGATCGGCACCGATCAGGCGAGCAAGTTCGTCTACGTCGTCGATGACAACGACACCGCCCATCGCAAGTGGGTGCGGCTCGGCCCGCTGATCGATGGGCTGCGCATCGTGCGCGAGGGTATCGCCCCCGACGACTGGGTGATCGTCAAGGGGATCCAGCGAGCACGGCCCGACGCGAAGGTCACTGCCAGGCGCGAGCCGCTGCAGGTCTCGGCCGCTCCCTCCAATCCGGCCAGAGAGTAACGGGTGGGAGGGGCCTGACCATGCGGTTCAGCCACTTCTTCATCGCCAGGCCGATCTTTGCCGCCGTCGCCTCGCTGTTCATCACGATCCTCGGCGCGATCGCCTATTTCGAGCTGCCAGTGACGCAGTTTCCCGAGATCGTGCCGCCGACCATCACGGTGACCGCCAATTACCCTGGTGCCAGCGCGCAGACCGTCGCCGATACGGTCGCCTCGGTGATCGAGCTGGAGGTGAACGGCGTCGATCGCATGCTGTACATGTACTCGAACTCGTCGAGCGACGGCTCGTTGAGCCTCACCGTGACGTTCGATATCGGCACCGATATCGATCAGGCCCAGGTGCTGGTCGAGAACCGCGTCGCCTCCGCCGAGCCGCGATTGCCGGAGGAAGTGCGCCGCAACGGCATTGTCACGCGCAAGAACAATCCCGATCAGCTGCTCGCGGTGCATCTGATCTCGCCGGATAATACGTTCGACCAAGTCTACATCTCGAACTACGGCCTGCTCAACGTGCGCGACGTGCTGGCGCGCATCGAGGGGGTGGGCTCGGTGCAGATGTACGGGGCGCGCGAGTATTCGATGCGCATCTGGCTCGATCCGGAGCGCATCGCCAGTCTCGACCTGAGCGCCGAGGACGTGATGCGCGCCTTGCGCGGCCAGAATGTGCAGGTTGCGGGCGGGGCCATCGGCGAGCCGCCGATCAGCAATGCGGGCGCGTTCCAGATGCCGCTGCAGCTCAAGGGGCGGCTGCGTGATGCGGACGAGTTCGAGCAGATCATCGTCAAGGCCGGCGCGGATGGCCGCATCGTCCGGCTGAGCGACATCGCAAGGGTGGAGCTCGGGGCGCTCAGCTACGGCTCGTTCGGGTACCAGAACAACTATCCGGCAACGGTGCTGTTCATGACGCAGGCGCCGGGATCGGATGCGCTTCGCACCGCGAACGAGATCAAGCGCACCATGGCCGATCTCGCGCAGTCGTTTCCGAAAGGGCTCGAGTACCGCATCGTCTACAATCCGACGGAGTTCATCGAGGTCTCGATCCAGGAGCTCTACAAGTCGATCTTCGAGGCCGTGGGGCTCGTGGTTCTCGTCATGCTGCTGTTCCTGCAGACCTGGCGCGCCTCGCTGATCCCGGTCATCGCCATCCCCGTGTCGCTCATTGGCACGTTCATCGTGATGCAGGCGTTGGGGTTCTCCGTGAACATGCTGACGCTGTTCGGGCTGGTGCTTGCCGTCGGCATCGTGGTCGATGACGCGATCGTCGTCGTCGAGAACGTCGAGCGCCGATTGCGCGAGGGCGTGACAGCGGTCGAGGCGGCGCGCGCCAGCATGAGCGAGGTCGGGACGGCGCTGATCGCCATCGCCATCGTGCTGTCGGCGGTGTTCATTCCGACGGTCTTCGTCGGCGGTATCACCGGGCAGTTCTATCGGCAGTTCGCGATCACGATCGCGACGGCGACGATCATTTCCGCCTTCGTCTCGCTGACGCTCAGCCCGGCGCTGGCGGCGATCCTGTTCCGCGGGCACGAGGGCGGGGAGACGTCACGGGAAAAGCGGGGAATCGGCCGGGTGCTGTCAGCGCCGGTGCGCGCCTTCTTCAGCGCCTTCAACCGTGGCTTCGATGCGCTGTCGCGCGGCTATGCCCGGCTGATCAAGCTCGTTGTGCGCATCCCGGTGACGATGCTCGTCATCTATGCTGCGCTGATCTTCGCGGCGTTCTGGCTGGTGCAGCGGATGCCGACCGGGTTCATCCCGCCGCTCGACCGCGGCATCGTCATCGTCTCGATGCAGCTGCCGCCCGGAGCATCGCTCGATCGCACCAACGAGGTCCTGAAGCGGGCCAACGCCATCGCGCTGGCGACACCGGGCGTCTCCTCGACGAACGTCAACGTGGGGCGCTCGGGCGCGACGTTCACATCGGCGTCGAGTGTGGGCGCGATTTTCGTGGTGCTCGATGATTTCGAGAAGCGGACGCGGGACGGGCTCAGCTCGGATCGCGTGGCGCAGATGCTCCGCGAGCGGCTCGGCCGGGAGATCGAGGAAGCCCAGACGCTCGTCATCATGCCGCCGCCGGTCCGGGGGGTGGGGTCGATCGGAGGCTTCGCCATGCGCCTGCAGGATCGGGCGGGCATCGGCTCGGTGGAGCTGGCGGATCTCGCGCAGGATCTGATCCGCGCCGCCAATGCCCGGCCGGAGATCGTCAACGCGTTCACGACGTTTCAGACCGCGACGCCACAGGTGTTCGTCGACGTCGATCGCACGCGGGCGCAGATGCTGCGGGTGCCGCTCGACAACATCTTCGAGGCCATGCGGATCTACATGGGTTCTGCCTATGTGAACGACTTCAACATGTTCGGGCGCACGTTCCGCGTCACGGCGCAGGCGGAGGGCGCTTTCCGGCTCGATGCGGAGAACGTCGGCCGCATCCGGGTGCGCAACGCCGACAACCAGATGGTGCCGCTGAGCTCGCTGGTTACGTTCCGCGAGATCTCGGGGCCGGACCGGGTTCCGCGCTACAACCTGTTCCCGACGGTGGAGATCAGCGGCAGCGGGGCGCCGGGGATCTCCTCCGGGCAGGCGTTGGGCGTGATGCGCCAGGTGGCGGCCGAGGTGCTGCCGGAGGGTGTCACCTACGAGTGGACGGACCTCTCCTACCAGGAGGTGAAGGCCGGACGCACCGGCTACTACATCTTCCTGCTGTCGGTGGTGCTGGTGTTCCTGGCACTGGCGGCGCAGTACGAGAGCTGGTCGCTGCCGATCGCCATTATGCTGATCGTGCCGATGTGCCTGCTTTCGGCGCTGCTAGGTGTCTGGATGCATGGCCAAGACATCAACATCCTGACGCAGATCGCGTTCATCGTGCTGATCGGTCTCGCGGCGAAGAATGCGATCCTCATCGTGCAGTTCGCGCGTCAGATCGAGGATCAGGGGGCGGATCGCGTCACGGCCGCGGTCGAGGCCTGCCGCCTGCGGCTGCGCCCGATCCTGATGACGTCGCTCGCCTTTACCTTCGGCGTTATCCCGCTCTACGTCGCGAGCGGCGCCGGGGCCGAGATGCGCATCGCGCTCGGCACGGCGGTGTTCTGGGGCATGATCGGCGTGACGGTTTTCGGGCTGATCTTCACGCCCGTGTTCTATGTCGTCATCCGTGGCCTGGCCACGCGGAGCCAGCGGGCCGCGGTTCAGGCGAAACAGCCGCCAGAGTAGGGGGGGCGGAACGGCGCAGCAGGTCGTCACTGCGCCGCCAGCTTCCGGTGATGGCCCGGATCGAGCCGGTGGCGGCGCGCGCCGCTGATCGGCAATGGCGCGCCGGCCCTTCTTCTCAGCTCTTGTTCTTCGTCCAGGCGAGGATGTGGCGCGCCACGCCCACCAGCTCGCCACGCTGGTTCACCGCCTTCACCTCGCTGTAGGAGCGGCGCTTGACCGGATCGATCTCCATGATGGTGTAGGTCAGGTTGACGGTATCGCCGATGAACACCGGGCCGAGGAAGCGCACCTTGTCGTAGCCGAGCGACACCGGCGTCTCGGTCCCACCCGTGCCGTTGCACTTCTCGATCATCAGCGTCGAGCAGGTCGACATGTAGCCAATGAGCAGGGCGCCGTGCGCGATGCGCTGCCCATAGTGCGAGCGCGCCATGTACTGCTCGTTGACATGGTTGACCGAGAAGTCGCCGGTGATGCCGGCGAACATGTAAACGTCGGTCTCGCCCACGGTCTTCGCGAATGCCACCTGATCGCCGACCTTAACGTAGAAGTCACTCACTGCTCTTGCTCCTGCGCCTGATGGAATGAATTGCTGGCGGACGTGATCGATCAGCGCAGCGCGCTGCCGGACGTGCCGTCGAAGATGTGAAGGTTGTCGACATGGGCCGCGACATCCACGGTCGCGCCGGTGCTCAGCGGAAGGTCGGGATCGACACCTGCGATGCGGATATCGCTTCGGCCGATACGAACGACGAGGAGCTGCTCGTCGCCGAGCTGCTCCGTGACCATCAGCGCACCCGACAGGCCGACCTGATCGCTGCTTTCAGGGCGTCCGAGCCGGAGATGCTGCGGCCGCACGCCGACCGTGACCGTCGTCGCCCCGCTGCGGGCGAGTCCAGGAAATCGTGCCGGGGGCAGCGTGAATGCGAGCCCGTCGCTCAAGAGCGTGATCTGATCGCCAGCCCCGGACACCTTCATCTCGAAGAAGTTCATGGACGGCGAGCCGATGAAGCTGCCGACGAAGCGGTTGACAGGCCGCCGGTAAAGCTCGAGCGGCGTGCCGACCTGCTGCACCAGCCCGTCCTTCATGACGACGATGCGGTCGCCGAGCGTCATCGCCTCGACCTGGTCGTGCGTGACGAAAATGGAGGTGGTGGGGACCCGCTGCCGCAGCTCCTTGATCTCGAGCCGCATCTGAGCGCGGAGCTGCGCGTCGAGGTTCGACAGCGGCTCGTCGAACAGGAAGACCTTGGGATTGCGCACGATGCAGCGGCCGAGCGCGACACGCTGCTGCTGGCCGCCGGAGAGCTGACGCGGGCGGCGTTCGAGCAGCGGCTCGATCGACAGCACCTTCGCGGCATGGCGGATGGCAGCGGCGATCTCCGATTCCGGCGTGCGCCGGTTGCGCAGGCCGAACGCAAGATTGTCGTAGACGGTCATGTGCTGGTAGAGCGCGTAGTTCTGGAACACCATCGCGATGTCGCGATCCTTCGGCTGCAGATCGTTCACGACCCGGCTGCCGATGCTGATGGTGCCGCCGGAGATCTCCTCGAGGCCGGCGATCATGCGCAGCGTCGTCGACTTACCGCAGCCGGACGGGCCGACCAGCACCACAAATTCCTGATCGGCGATGTCGAGCGTGAAGTCCTTGACGGCAGCCACATTGCCGTAAGCCTTGCGCACGTTTTTGAGAACGACCTCTGCCATGATCAGACCTTCAATCCACGGATGACGTATTTCTGGCCGAAAACGGTGACGATCAGCGCCGGGCCGAGGGCCAGCACGGCGGTGGCGCTCATCAGGTGCCACTCCATGCCGAGCTCATGGACGAATTGCGCCATGACGACCGTCAGGATCGGCGTGTTCTGAGCGGTGAGGATGAGCGCGAACAGGAACTCGTTCCACGTATAGAGCCAGCACAGGATGGCGAGCGCGGTGAGGCCAGGGATGGCGGCCGGCAGCGCGACACGCCAGAACGCGCCCCAGCGTGAGCAGCCGTCGATCATGGCGGCATGCTCCATCGACGGGTCGATGCCGTCGAAAAAGCCCTTCATGATCCAGGAGAAGAAGCAGATGTGCACGGCCACGTGCGGCAGCAGCAGGCCCCAGTAGGTGTCGAAGATGCCGAGCGCGCGCGTCACGAAGTAGAGCGGCAGCACCCAGGAGACGTAGGGCACGCAGCGGAAGACGTAGATGAGGGCGAACCAGGCATTGGGGATCGGGCCGCGGAACCGCGAGAGCATGTAGCCCGAGGTGACGGTGACTCCGAGGGAGAGGACGGTCGCCAGCGTCGAGATCACGAAGCTATTGATGATCGCATGGACGACGACTTCCTGGCTCAGGACCTCGTAGAAATTCTCAATGGTGAAGTCGGTACCACGATGGACGTAGTAGACCGCGTAGCCCGGACGGAGTGAGGTCAGCACCAGCCACAGGACGGGAAAGGCGAACAGCAGGCAAACGCCGATGACCGCGAGCACGAAGAACGCGCGCCGCCCACCTGGCGCCAGGGCCGACAGGAAGCTCGTCGGTCGGGGACTTGAGATGGCCTCGGCTGTGCTCATTTCGAGACCTCCACCCAACGGTTCAGGATGCGATAGAGAACCATCGCGAATAGGATGATGATGATCGCGCCGATCACGGCTGCAGCTGACCCGCGCCCGAAATTCAGGAACTGGAAGGCCTCGACATAGGCATAGAGGCTGAACACCTCGGTCGAGCGCGCCGGGCCGCCACCCGAGATGGTCCACACGATGTCGAAGGTGCGGAAGGCATCGATGGCGCGGATCACGACGCAGACGACGATGACGGGCCGCAGCATCGGCAGGGTGATGTAGCGGAAGGTGCGCCACGGCGATGCAGCATCGATCTTCGCCGCCTCGAATGGCTCGGGCGGGAGGCTCTGCAAGCCGGCGAGCAGCAGCAGCGCGAACCACGGCGTCCACAGCCAAACGTCAGTGAGCAGGATGGCGAAGAAGGCGGTCCACTTCTGCGTGAGCCATGCGATCGGCTCGAAACCCAGAGACTCGAGGACGACGTTCACGATGCCGAACTGGTCATTGAACATCCAGCGCACCATGATCGCCGCGATGACCGGCGCCACCATGAGCGGCAACAGAACGATGGTCTGCACCAGCCAGCGGCCGGGGAAACGCTGATTGAGCAGCAGGGCCGTGCCGAGACCCAGGATCAGCGATGAGATGACGCTCGCGAACATGAACCCGAAGGTGTTCGGCAGGATCGTCGTCAGGAAGTCGCCATCCGTCAGGACGTAGGCGTAGTTGTCGAATCCGACCCAGGTCTTCTTCGGATCGTGCAGGGACCAATCGCGGAAGCTGGCGTTGGCGCCGGTCAGGATGGGGACGATCTGGAACAAGGCGAGCGCGAACACGGAGGGCGCGATCAGCGCCAGCATGAACCGTTTCTTCTCGTCGAGGCCAAGAAATGGACGCGATGCCATCAGCGATGGGTGCCTGTCTGCGGGTTGTGGAAGCGATCTGGTGATCGCGGAAAGCGCGCTGGGTGCGTTCACTCTCGTCCGAAGTCGGTGAAGGGCTCACCGTCCCGGGCAAGGCGGGGCTGCCCTTTCGGGCAGTCCCGTTGCATTTCACGCTAACCGCCGGAAGCGGCGCGACGGAGTTTCTCGACGCCGTTCTTCAGAGCCTGCGGGATCTCCTCGCGCTTGCCCTGCAGTGCACCGATCACCACGTCAGAGTAGGCCTTGTGCAGCGCTGGCCACTCGGGGAAGTAGTAGGCGGAGTGTGCGACTGGCTTGTTGTCGAACACGGCCTTCATCAGCATGTCGAAGTCTTTGTCTTCGGCGCGCAGCTTCGGCCACAGCTTGACGTTCGGCGGCGGGCCGCCGGTCTTCTTCCACATCTCGATGAGGCCAGCCTCGTCGGTCATGGTCGCGCTGAGCATCGCCTTGGCGATCTTCTTGCGCTCCGCGGGAACGCCGATCGGAATGGCCCAGCCCCAGACCTCGTTCCAGGACGTCGGCTGCTTGGCCCGCGGCCCCATCGGGAACGGCGCCATGCCGACCTTGCCCGCGATCTTGGACCGCTTCGGGTCGTTGAACTCGCCATAATGGACCGAGTCGATCAGCGTGAAAGCCGACTCGCCAGCCATGAAGATCGCGTTGGATTCGTTGCGGCTGTAGGCCGTCATGCCCGGCGGGCTGATCTTGTGCTTGTGGATCGCATCCCACCAGAACTCGACGATCTCCTGGTGGCACGGCTCGGTGATCGCGGGCTCGAAATTATTGGCTTTCAGCTTCTCGTAGTTGCGCTCGAAAAGCGGCTTGAGGATGTCGCACTGGTTCGACCACATGGTCCACCAGAACGAGAACCACGTATTGTTCATGGCCATGGCGCCGGCATAGCCCCATTTGACCTTGCCTTCCTGCTGCAGGCGCTGGCCGATCTTGACCATGTCGTCGAAGGTCTTCGGCAACTCTTCCGGCTTGATGAGGTCCGTGCGGTAGAAGAACGTGCCGACGGTGTGCGTCATGGGCACGACGGTGGGCTTACCGTCGTCGTTGATGAAGGCTTCGAGCACCCAGGGATCGGCATTCTCGATACCAGCGATATCGTGGGTCGGCTCGACCCATTTCTTCCAGAGCTGGCCCCAGTCGTCGTTGTGCCAGATGATGTCGAACTGGTCGGCGCCCGACGTCAGTGTGGCCGTCACTTTCTCCATGAAGACGTTGTAGGCCATCGGCACACGCGTGAGCTTCACGTTGTTGGCCTTGGCCCACTTTTCCATCATGTCGAGGGATGCGTCATGAATGGGGTTCTTCATGTACGCGACCTTGATCTCGGTCTGCTGCGCTGCGGCGCTAAGCGAGAATCCGGCGGCGAGCGCAGCGGCTGTCATGGTGAGCAGCGCGCGGCGACTGGCCCTCAGAAAATTCATGAGGTTTCCTCCTGAGTATGAATCAGCGCACGTCTCTTTTCGGACGCTTTTGTAAGCGCTATCATGATCGTCAGCTCAATACAAGTTCGGGGTTGCCATTTCAGTGCTAATACGGTTCGTCAGGTGAGAGATTAGAAAAGTTAAAAGGATCCGTTGGGGGAAACCTTTTCAGACATGGATCAGCAAACGCGAACATTTCGCCGGCGCCCGCAGCGACGGGCCATCGCAAGTGCCAGCACGATGGCGGATGTGGCCAACGCGGCGGGTGTTTCGACGGCTTCCGTTTCCAGGGTTCTCAATGCGCCCGACAAGGTCAGCAGGGAGCTGAGATTGCGGGTGGAGGCGGCAGTCGAGAAGCTCGCCTACGTTCGCCACGGCTCTGCGCGTGCGCTCGCTGCGCGTAAATTCCAGACCATCGGCGCCGTGGTGCCGACACTCGGTATCGCCACGTTCGCGGCCGGCATCGATGCGCTGCAGACCCGCCTGGAGGCACAGGGATTTTCGTTGCTCGTCGCGTGCTCCCACTATGATCCGGAGGCCGAGGTGCGCCAGATCCGTATGCTGCTGGAGCGCGGCATCGACGGGCTGATGCTGGTCGGTCATCAACGGCGCCCGGAAATCTACCGGCAGCTGCGCGATAACGGCATTCCGTTCGTTTGTACTTATACGATCGATACCATCGGGCTCTGTGTCGGCTACGACAACGCAGCGCCGCATCGCAAGATGATCGAGTATCTTCTGCAACTGGGGCATCGGCGGTTTGGCATCATTACCACCCCGACCCACAACAATGATCGCATTGCCGGACGCTTCAGGGGAGCGGCCGAGCAGATCGCCGAGGCGGGCCTGCCGCCCCCGATCGTGGTCGAGGCCCCGTACGCGATCGGGGAGGGGCGCGCCGCGCTGCGGCAGATCATGACACGGGAGCCTGAAGTGACCGCCGTCGTCTGCACGACCGACGGGCACGCCATCGGCGCCGTTGCGGAGGCGCGCGCGCTGGGCCTTGCGGTCCCGGGACGCCTTTCGATCACCGGCTACGACGATCTCGATATCGTCGCCGAAATCGACCCGCCGCTGACGACGGTGCGCGTCCCCTCGCGAGAGATCGGCGAGCGCGCAGCGGACATGCTGGTCGGTGCCATTTCGGGGCGGCCCGGTGCCCAGACGGTGGAGCTTTCCGCGACCGTCGTCGTGCGCGGCTCGTCAGCCAGGGCGCCGGGCTAGCGGGGCAAAAGAACCTTTCCGGAATTTCGAAAAAGACCGGAAAGGCAGGTGACGATGCGGCGTCGATGCAGGGCGCAGCGGTTCATCGCGAGGCACCCCGAACGGTGCTAATCCTCCAGCACTCGGACGACCCCTTCGGCCGCAAGTGCGCGGATATCGGTGTCTGCCATTCCGAGCTCACCCAGGATTTCGGCGGTCTGCGCGCCAAGGCGCTGCGGCGGCAGGTAGACATCGGCGGCCTGACCGTCATAGCGCACCGGATGGTTGACGAGGGTCACGGGAGCCTTGGTGGGGCCGCCACCCGGAACCGTCACGAGCGCCTGCATGTGCTTGACCTGAGGATCCTCGGCGATCTGCGCGTAGTCCTGCACGGGGGCATGCCAGATCTTCAGCGGCTCCATGATGTCGGTCCATTCCGCGGTCGTTCTGGTGACGAGGCGGTCGGCGATCAGGGCGCTGATCTCGTCCTGCTTCTTCCAGGTGTCCTTCTCGGTGTAGGTCGCAAGCTTCGGCTCGCCGATCGCCTCGGCGATGAGCGGCAGCGGCGAGATCGAGAGGGCCAGGTGCCCGTCCCGGGTCGCGTAGACACCGTAGGGCGCAGCGTAATACCAGCCGCCGACGTGGCGATAGGCGTTGATGGACTTCGGCCGTTCCGGTGCGTTGAGCCAGGCCACGAGCGACTCCGCCTGCAGATCGAGAGCGGCCTGCATCAGGCTCGCGTCGACCCGGCAGCCCTGGCCGGTGCGCTGACGGCGCACGATGGCCGCGAGAATGCCCATGGCGAACAGCGCCGCGCCATGATGGTCGATGATGGAAACGCCGGCCGGACGCGGGCCGTTGTGAGCCTGTCCCGTGATCGCGGCCATGCCGAACAGCGCCTGGGCGAGCAGGTCCTGGCCGGGCTTCTCGCGATAGGGCCCGTCGGGACCGTAGCCCGAGGCCGAGGCGAAAATGATGTCCGGCTTACGCTTCTTCAGGACGTCGTAGCCGAAACCGAGCTTCTCGAAAACGCCGGGGCGGAAATTCTCCGAGACCACATCGGCGGTGTCGATGAGGCGGTAGGCGATCTCCTTGCCCTTCTCGGATTTGAGATCGAGCGCCAGGCTGCGCTTGTTGCGGTTGGCGCACATGTGGAGCATGCCCTGGCCATCGGACCAGATATCGCCGCTGCTCCAGTGGCGCTGCCAGGCACCATCGGCCGACTCGACGGAGATGACATCGGCGCCGAGATCACCGAGCGCCTGAATTCCCATCGGGCCGAACAGGAAATGATTGAAGCTGATGACCCGGACGCCTTTGAGAAGATCGAGCATGAGTTTCCTCGAGTGAGTGACGTGGTTGTGCTGCCCGCATTATGGATTTGCGGGCTTCTCGTGACGTTCTCCCGGGCAACCGTTCTCAAATCCGGCGTTTGCCAGATGGGGTTTTCCGGGAGCAGTCGGATTGAGGCAGGGCAAGCGTTAGACTAGCCCTGCCACGTCGGGAAAGCCGTCTCACAACGGCGGATGGCTGCTACTCCGCCGCCTGCGCCAGTGCGCCGTCCGGGCCGATGCCGGCGCGCTCGAGCGCATTCCGGAGCCGGTCGATCTCGGCCGCGGACAGCTTCATCAGCGGCGGGCGTACGACGGCGCGGTCAAGGCGGCCGAGCAGCACGAGGCATTCCTTCATGCGGTTGTGCATGTCGAGGAACGGCGGGGCATAGAACGCCTGCTGGACGTGGTAGAGGCGATCGTTGATCTTCTGCGCGCGGCCGAGATCCTTCGCTTTCACGGCCTCGAAGAGGGCAACCTGCAGATCGGCAACGACACTGCCGGCGCCTGAGAGCAGCCCATTGGCGCCCATGGTGAGCGAGGCCATCAGCCAGGCGCTGTGCGTCGTCAGGACGTTGACGGGGCGTGAAAGACCCTGCAGCGCGCGGATATGGCGCTCATGCAGCATCGGGTCGGCGCACCAGTCCTTGATCGCGCGGATGCTCGGGACCTCCTCGACGAGCCGCATCAGCGTATCGAAGGGATAGCCGAGCCCCGTAGCGGCGGGATATTGGAACAGGATCAGCGGCAGATCGGTGGCGGCGGCGATCGCCTTGTAGTGCGCGAGCGCCATTTCCGGGCGCAGATGGCCGCCCATGGACATGCTGTTCGGCGGGAAAACCAGGAGCGCGGACGCGCCTTCGGCCTCGGCCATTTTCGCGATGCGGGCGGCTTCGAGGCTGCCGTCGGCGTAGACGCCGTTGATCAGCGGCACGCGGTCACCCACCTCGGCGAGGGAGACGGCGAGGATGCGCTGCTGCTCCTCGAAGGTGCACGCATGAACCTCGGACGCATGGCCGTTGACGGTGATCGCGGAGATGCCGTGCGTGCGTGCGACATGGCTCAGATGGCGGCGCGATTCCGCCTCATCGATCGACATGTCTTCTCGGAAGGCCAGCAACGTTGCTGGAATGACGCCAGCCGGCTGGTAATCTTTGAACCGTCCCATGGTGTCTCTCTCCCGTCGAGAACGTCGCGACGGAGGGACGCTAGCATTCCGTCAGCAGGCTCACAAGCAGATTGTGTAATCGCTTACTTCGCGCTACGGAGCGAGGCCTAATGGCCAATCGTAGCCGGAGCAGCCGATGATGGAAGATGAGCGGGACCTGCGCGTTTCAGCGGGTGGTCATGAACTCAGGGTGCGGTGGTTCAGTCACAAGCGCGCGCCCGATCAGGGCGTCATCGTTCTTCTTCACCAGGGCCTCGGGTCGGTGACCCAGTGGCGTGGGTTCCCGGAAGCGCTCGCGGCGGCAACGGGTTGTGCCGTGGTGGGATACGACCGCTGGGGTCACGGAATGTCGGAGCGGCTCGTGCTGCCGCGTCCTGCGGATTTCCTCAACGAGGAGGCGGAATGCGCGCTGCCGGAGCTGCTCGACAGGCTCGGATTGGAGAAGGTCATCCTTTACGGGCACAGCGATGGCGGATCGATCGCGCTGCTGTTCGCTGCCGCCTTTCCGGAGCGCACGCTGGCCGTGGTCAGCGAGGCCGCGCACGTCTTTTCCGAAACCAATGCGGCGAGCGGCTTTGCCGAGGTCGTTGCAGCGTTCGAGACGGGTGACCTGCGTCAGCGGTTGGCGCGCCATCATGGCGACAACGTCGATGCCATGTTCCGCGGCTGGGCCGACGTCTGGCAAAGGCCAGAGATGCGTGACTGGCAGATGGTCGATCGCCTGCCCGCGATCCGCTGCCCCGTTCTCGCTCTCCAGGGCGAAAGGGACGATCACGGCTCGCCGGCGCAGGTGGAGACGATCGTGGAGAAGGTGAGCGGCCCGGTCGAAAGCTGGTTCGTGCAGGGCTGTGGGCACGCGCCGCATCTGGAGGCGACGGAGGCTGTCGTGGAACGCAGCGCAGCGTTCGTCGGCCGAATCTTGGGGCGGTGATCGACGGCTCGTGAGATCGTGCGCCGCCACGATCTCACGACTGACGCCAGCGGCTAGCGATGCTTGAACCGCGGCGGCTCCTTGGCGAAGAAGGCGCGCACGCCCTCGCCGCAATCCTCCGACGCAAAAGCCTTGTCGCTGAGCGACAGGGATGCGCGGATACCGGCTTCCTCGGCGATGTCGAAGGCCATGTCGACCGACTGCTTGCACATCTGCAGGGCGATGCTGGGCTGCGCGGCGAGCTTGCGCGCCATCTCCATGGCCGTGCTCAGCGCTTCGCCCTTCGGAACCACGCGATTGATCAGGCCCCAGGCAAGCGCGGTCTCGACCGTGATCGGCTCGCCGAAAAACATCATTTCCTTGGCGCGCGCCTCGCCGACGCGGCGGGTGACGCGGATCGTGCCGCCGCTACCTGGGAAGACGCCGAGCTTGATCTCCGGCAGGGCGACCTGATTGCCTGCTTCGGCCACCACGAGGTCGCAGCACACCGCCAGCTCGAGCCCGCCGCCGAAGGCGAGGCCGTTCAGGGCGGCAATCGTCGGTTTGGGGAAGTCATCGACCCGGCTGTAGGCCTCGTTCTCGAGCGCCAGCTTCTTCGGCACCACCGCGCCGGCTGCCATCATCTCCGGGAATTCCTTGATGTCGGATCCGGCGCAGAAGGCTTTCGATCCCGACCCGGTCAGCACCATGACGCGAACGGCAGGATCGACAGCAAGCTCACCGATGAGCGCGTTGAGCTGGCGCGTCAACGCGAGAGTGACCAGGTTCAGAGGTGGATTATTAAGCGTGACGACCGCCACACCATCATCGATCGTGCACAGCACCGGGTCCGTAGCCATCTCGGAGCGTCCTTCCCTTACATCTCAACCTATGGGGGATCATGAGCTAGGCAACGCGCCTTTGAAAGCGGTTACCTAACACTTGCATCAGGAGTCGCGCGAAATGTGAATTTCGCTCACAGCCAGTTCGGCACCAGCAGGCGCGGAAGCCACAACACCGTTTCTGGGACCAGCGAGCAGAGGAAAACGACCATCAGGATCGGCAGCATCATGATGTGAAGCAGCTTCTGGATTCTGACCATCGGCACCCCAGCCACGGCGCAGGATGTCATGGCGGCGAGGCCGAGCGGCGGGGTCAGAAGTCCGAACGCCTGGTTCATCACAACCGCCACACCGAGGTGCACGGGATGGATGCCGACCTCCATCGCCACCGGATGAATGATCGGGGCAAAGATGAGGATCGCGGGCAAGGCGTCGAGAAATGTCCCGAGAAACAGGTTGATCAGCACGATCATGAGCATCACGACGATCCAGTTGTCCGTGAGGGCCAGGATCATCGCCGTCACCATTTCGGGCACCTGGTAGAAGGCCAGCACCCAGCCGAAGAGCGACGCGCCGCAAACGCAGAACAGCACTTGCGCGAACTGGATCGCCGAGTCGCCGAAGATGTTCGGCAGGTCGCGCCAGCGGATCGAGCGGAAGACGAACATGGCCAGGAAGAACGCGTAGACGGCCGCGATCGAGGCGGACTCCGTCGGCGTGAAGACGCCGCCTGCCATGCCGACGACGATGATTGCCGGTACGCCGAGCGGCCAAGCCGCTTCCTTGATGCCTTGGCCGACCGCTTTGAAACCCAGGAACTTCGGATGCTCGCGCGGGAAATCGTATTTCACCGCGAAGACATGCGATTGCACCATCAGGGCCAAGCCCATGATGACGCCTGGAATGATGCCGCCGATCAGCAGCGCGCCGATCGAAACGCCGACCGTGGCGCCGTATACCACCATCAGGATCGAAGGCGGGATGACGACGCCCATGGTCGAGGTGCAGGCCGTGAGGCAGACCGAGAACCGCTCGTCGTAACCGCGCTTGACCATGGCCGGATGGAAGATCGCGCCAAGGGCTGCGGCATCGGCGGTGGAGCTGCCCGAGATGCCGGACAGGAACATGCCGACGACGACGTTCACGTGCGCGAGACCACCGCGCAGGTGTCCCACCATGGCCATGGCGAGCTTCACAAGGCGCTCGGAAATGCCGCCGATGCTCATGATGGCACCGGCCAGGAAAAAGAACGGCAAGGCCAGCAGAGTGAAGCTGCTGATGCCCTGGAACATCTGTTGCACGGCGACGGTCAGGGGAAGATCAGCGTACCAGATCACCACGACCGACGACAAAATCAGCGCGAAGGAGATCGGCATGCCGACGACGAGCGTGACGGCCAGTCCGCCGAAGAGTAGGACGAGCGGGTTCATACGGGAGAGATTCCGGGTCCGGGTGGTATCACAGAGGGCTCGCCCGCGATGAAGTCGAGGGCGTCGCGCTTCAGGTCGATCAGCACGGCGAGGATCATGTAGGCCCCGCTGATCGGGACGACGAGTGTGGGCACGAACAGTGAGATGCCCAGGGCGGGTGAAAGGCGGTCGATGCTCAGGACGGCATAATTCCATCCTTCGACGAGCAAGAGCAGCGCGCCGGCAAAGATCGACAGGTCGATCAGTATGCGCTGGAACACCGCGACGCGGCCTTTGAGGATGTTGGGCAAGAAGTCGAAGCTCAAATGGATCTTGCGTCGCACGCCGACACCCGCGCCGAGGAAGACGCACCAGATGAAGGCGAAGATGGACAGCTCCTCGCCCCACAAGAACGACGCGTTGAAGCCGTAGCGCATCACGACAGTGATGAAGACACCGACAGTAATGAAGGCGAGAAGGAAGGCGAGCAATGGGACGATCACCCACTGCTCGCAGAGTTCCATGAATCTGCTCATGAGATCGAAGCCGGCTGGCTATTTCGCGTGATTACGGATCAGCTCGAGCACGTCGGTCATTTTCGTCGACGCTGCCACCTCGTCCTGTACGGGGACGATGAGCTTCGCGAATTTCTCGCGGTCGGGAACGACGACCTCCGCCCCCTTGGCCTTCATTCTCTCGACGGCGTCGGCATTGAGCTCGGCGTCGCGCTTGCGTTGCACGATGCAGGCCTCATTGGCTCCATCGACAACGATTTTCTGCAGGTCGGCGGGCAGGCCATTGAACCGGCGTTCGCTCATCATGAGCAGCGAGAAGCCGCGTTGATGCTCGGTGAGGATGATGGTCTTGGCGGCTTCGTAGTGACGATTGGACTCGATCACTGAAAGCGCATTCTCGGCCGCATCGAGCACGCCGGTCTGCAGCGATTGATAAACCTCGCCGAAGTTCATCGGCGTCGGGATGGTGCCGAGCGTGCTCCAGATCTTCGCCTCGATCGGATTGTTCATCACCCGCATCTTGGTGCCGGCGAGATCTTCGGGGCCATTGGCCGGGCCGCGCCGGGTATAAATGTTGCGAACGCCGGCGGAATAAACACAGAGGAATTTGAACCCGAGCTTCTTGCCCTCGATGAGCGAGGTGATGCGCTGGACGAATTTCGGATCGGTGACGACCCGCTCGAAATGATCGCCGTCCTTGAACAGATACGAGACGCTGAAGAGCGCCAGCTCAGGGATCACGGTCGAGGTATTTGCGGCGATGGTCACGGCACCGTCGACTGAGCCGAGTCGCATGCCCTCCAGCATCGCAACCTCGGCGCCGAGCTGGGCGGCAGGGAAAATATCGATCTGAATCTTGCCGCCGCTTTTCTCAGCCAAAATCTTTTTCAGCGCCTGATGCCCTTCGTCGTACATGCTGCCAACCGGCTGATCATGGCCGAAGCGCAGCTTCGTTTGGGCATTCGCAGGAAGTGTCGCGATGGTGAGAACGGACGCGCAGGCGTACGCGGCCAGAGCCGCCACTCGTACTTTGAGCATTTCTCTCTCCCGATTAATTTTCTTAGTTATCAGCTGTCCGCATTTCTCGCGTCAATCACAATCATGCAACTGACGACAAAAAATGTAAGCGCTGACATTTTTGCGACGATGCGCGAGCGGGCTCGAGTGGGCTCGAGTGGGCGCCGCCCGACTGGAGTCGGGCTGGCGCCTGTCATGATGAGCGGTGTTTCGGAGCTGGCCGCGCTAGCGGATGGTATTGGCCCAGCCGAGCACGGTGTCGACGAAGGTCGGCGTGCGGGTGACTGGGAAGAAGTGGCCGCCGCTGGGCAGGATGCGCACGCTGGCGTTGGGCATCAGCCCGGCCAGCTCGCGCTGCAGGAACGCGGGAACGATGAGATCGTCCTCGGCGCCCTGGATGAGCGTCGGCAGGGTGATGCTACCGACCTCGCTGCTGCGGTCGAAGGCGAGCAGCGCCGCGATCCGCTCGGCGACGATCTCCTGCTTTGGGGGAGTTGCCGGTGCTGCCGCGAGGATCGCCTCGTATTTTGCCCAGTTCGCCTCGAGCCATTCGGGTGTGTAGCCGAGGAACGCCCCCATGGCGGCATACTCGCGCGGGGTCGAGCCGAGCAGAACGCCGCGAGCGCCGAACAGCTCGGCCATGTAGCGGTTGGGCCGCGCCCACGTGGCACTGAGAACGAGGCCGCCGATGCGCGAGGCGTCGCGCAGCGCAAGTTCCTGGAGGATCACACCGCCTGTCGAATGCCCGAGGAGCACCGCATCGCGCGATCCCATGGCCTCGAGCACCGCCAGGGTATCCAGCGCCAGCCGCTCAATGGAGACCGCTTCCGTGCCACGGCTGCTGCGGCCGATCCCGCGCTGGTCGAAGCGGATGACACGGAAGTGGTCGGCGAGAGCCGGTACGGTCGGCTCCCAGAACGCTGCCGTGCCGCCGAGGCCAGTCACCAGCACGAGATCCCGGCCGGCGCCGGTGGCCGTGACGGCGAGCTCCGCACCATCAGGAAGCGGGACGAGGGTCGTGCTCATGGCGATGCGGGCTCCCAAGCCAATGCGATTGCGATCACTTGATGGGCGAGAACGACGCCGGCTTCAACAGGCGCGTGTTCTGAACCTCCAGAAGGCCGTCGACCATCTTGAGGTACTCCTGCCAGCGCGGGTCCGCCATCATGCGGTCGCGGCGCTGCTGCCGGTCGTCGAGGCTTTCGTAACCCCAGAGCGCCACGACATGGTTCAGCTCGCCGATCTCGGTGGTGAAATAGCCGAGGAACTTACCCAGCAGCTCGAGCTGGATCGGCAGCCCATGCTTCTCGTAAAGGCCGACGAACTGGCCGACCTTACCCGCTTTGATGCGATAATCCCGCTCTTCGACAATCATCTGCAACTCCTCATTTTTGAACTCTTCGGCAGGTGGCGCTGAGCCACCTGAGCACGGTGCGAGCCGGAGCACGCGTGCAGAGCCAGTGCGCAGTGCGCAAAGTCCAAGCACGATCCGCCGCAGTCCTTTTCACGTTTACGGAGCCGGGCCGTACGGCGTCAATTGCCCCGCGCGATCAGCAGTCTTGCCGGGCTAGCCTCCTTGCGGGGTGGGGCCGCCTGTGGTCCGATCGCGAGGAATAGAGAAAGCTGAGTAGCTGAGCCGCGGTGATGGCTCTCGGGGGAGGGAAAATGGAAAAGCTTCGGTCGATCCTGGTGACGGGATCCGGCAGCGGGATCGGCGCTGCGATCTGCCGGCGGCTGGCGGCCCCTGGCACGGGCATTCTGCTTCATGCGCTGACCAATCGGGCCGGATGCGAGCGAGTGGCGGCCGAGCTGCGGGAGAAGGGGGCCGAGACCGAGATCATGCTCGGCGATCTCTCGCAGCCTGAGACGGGCGGCGCGCTGGTACGCCGCGCGGTGGAGCGGTTCGGCGGCCTCGACGTTCTCATCGCCAACGCCGGCTTTCCCGACCGGCGGCCGTTCGGTGAGCTTTCGCGCGAGGACTTCGATTATGTGCACGGTGTCGTGGCCGGCGGCTTGTTCGAGATGGCGACGGCGGCGCTGGAGCCGCTCAAGGCCTCCGGCCGGGGGCGCGTCGTCACCATCAGCACGCATAATGCCCACGTTTTCCGCACCGACTACCCGTTCTACCCGGCCTCGGCCTCGGCGAAGTCGGGACTCGAGGCGCTGACGCGCGCCCTGGCCATACAACTTGCGCCGCACGGGGTGCTGGTCAATTGCATCGCCCCGGGGCTGATCGCGAAGGAAGCCGGGACCGAGCAGTTCTTGTCGCCTGAGGAGTGGCGGGGATTTGCGAGCAAGGTGCCGCTCGGGCGCATCGGCCAGCCCGAGGAGGTGGCGACGGTGGTGGAGTTCCTGTGCTCGGAGGGGGCGAGCTACGTCACCGGCCAGGTCATCCACATAAACGGGGGCCTCGTCTGAGGCTGTTGCTGGTTCCCTCGCGGACAGCATTGAACCGTCGGCCAGGACTGCGTATGTTGCGCTCGCGAAGCATCAAGGACGCAATCGGGTCGGGATATGGTTGCACGCATTTTCAAGCCAGCGAAGTCGGCCATGCAGTCGGGCGTTGCCCGTACGAAGGAGTGGGTGCTCCAGTTCGAGCCGCAGTCTCCCCGTACCATTGATCCGCTGATGGGCTGGACCGGCTCGGCCGACCCGCGCGAGCAGGTGCAGATGTCGTTCGACACCAAGGAGGAGGCGATCGCCTACGCCGAGCGCAACGGCATCCCCTACGCGGTGCAGGAGCCCGAGCGGCGCAAGCCGGTGGTCAAGTCCTACGCCGACAACTTCAAGTACGGCCGTATCGGCGCCTGGACGCACTGACGCCAGTGCCGTCCGCGCCCCGAGACGCCACGGCGCGCCTCGGTTATCATGCCACCCAGCGGTCCCGTAGCTCAGCCGGATAGAGCATCTGCCTTCTAAGCAGAGGGTCGCAGGTTCGAGTCCTGCCGGGATCGCCAATAAAATCAGTAGTTTACCGCAGTGGCACAACGCCGTTGCGGCGTCAGAAAGGTAACCC
>JAEZHL010000133.1 GCA_023416575.1 Pseudomonadota bacterium | reverse complement strand
CCGACACCCTGGCCATGCTCGCCGCCTTCGACTGGCCGGGCAACGTCCGCCAGCTGGAGAACGCCGTGTTCCGCGCAGTCGTCCTCGCAGACGGCAGCGAGTTGACGGTTGCCGAGTTCCCGCAGATCGCGATGCACGTCGAGGGCTTCGAAGCCGAGATCCCCCCCGCACCCGCTCCACAGAAACCCGCGATCTACACCGGGCCTGCCATGATCGGTGCCGACGCCATCGTTCCGCGTACCGTCGCGGTGAAACAGGCGGAAGGGGGAGGATCGATCGGCATCCCCGCCGTCAATGACAGGGGCGAGGTGCGCAGCCTCGTCGATATGGAAGCCGACATGATCCGACTGGCGCTCGGTCGATACCGTGGACACATGACCGAGGTCGCGCGACGGCTGGGCATTGGCCGCTCTACCCTCTACCGGAAAATGCAGGAGTACGGGCTGGAGCCACGGCCGAACTGAGCCAACCATCAGCCGACGCGTCATCGTTTCACAAGCGGCCCTTAGCGGGCCGTTTGCTTTTGGCCACAGTTCCGCCCAAAGATGGCAATCACAACAATTTTGGTTGGAACTGTTGCTGGCGGAGTTACGACCCTACGTTAGGTCTGCGCCCGCAAGGAGATTATGCCAATGCGATTCACCCGGACACTGCTCTCCGGCCTCGTGCTGTCGGCCGTTTTGACGGGTCCAGCGCTTGCCACAACCGAGCAGGAGCGAGCACCTGCCGCCGCGAGCCAGCCGGATGCAGCGCAGGCGACCTCATCAACCGAGGCGCCCGTCACCGAGCAGGCGTCCGCTGTCGAACCTTCTGTACCTCCCACCCTGGAACAGCCCGTAAGCGAGCCGGCGGCGGACGCGGCCCCCGCCCCAGAGCCCGCAACAGCTTCCGCCGACACCCCCGCCCCCTCGGCAAACGATGCGGCTGCTGCAGCGACCGATACGCCGCCGTCCGCTCAAGAGCCCGCGACCACTGCAACCGAGACGCCTGCGCCTCCGGCAAACGAGCCGGCTGCTGTGGCGACCGATACGCCTCCGTCCGCCCAAGAGCCCGCGACCGCCGCAACCGAGACGCCTGCGCCTCCGGCCAGTGAGCCGGCTGCTGCAGCCGCGACGCAAACGCCCTCAGCCAGTTCCGATGCTACCGCTGAGGGGACGACCGCCCCGGCGGCTGAGGCAGCGCAAGCCAGCGCCGAGCCGTCGAAGATCCAGCCCGAGATCTTGCGGCTGATCTCCGAGGCCAAGATCTCGCGTGAGGAACGCGATGCACTGACGGCCTTCTATGAGACCCGCGGCGACGACCTGCTGTGGATCCAGGGTGCCTCCTTCACCGCACGCGCCGAAGCAGCAGTGGCGGAGATCAAACAGGCGGACGATTGGGGCCTTCAGGCCTCTGCCTTCGAGCTGCCAACGGCCCCCGGGTCCGGTGAGCCTGCCGATGTCGCCGAGAGTGAGCTGAAGCTGTCGCTCGCCGCTCTCAAGTATGCCAGTCATGCGCGTGGCGGCCGTATGAACCCGAAGCAGCTGTCCAACTATCTCGACCGCAAACCGCCACTCCTGCCGCCATCCACCGTGTTGACCGCGATTGCCGAGACAGACAAGGCCGACGCCTATCTGCGCGGGTTGCATCCGCAGCACCCGCAGTTCGAGAAGCTGCGCCAGGCCTACCTCTCCGTCAAGAACGCGCCTCCGCCGGCCGAAGCAACCGAGGCAAGCTCCGGGCCTGAGACGAAGAAAAAGAAGAGCGAGCCGAAACCTGAGCAGGTCAGCGCCCGCAAGCTCTTGATCAATATGGAGCAGTGGCGCTGGATGCCCGAGAACTTGGGCCAGTTCTACGTCTGGGCCAACATTCCTGAGTACACGCTCCGCGTGATGAAAAATGACCAGCCGATCCATACGGAGCGGATGATCGTCGGCAAGCGCGATACGCAGACCCCGATCTTCTCGGACGAGATGGAAACGATCGTGTTCCATCCGTTTTGGGGCGTGCCTGACAGCATCAAGGTCAAGGAACTCCTGCCGGGTCTCGTGCGTGGCGCCAACGTGCTCGGCAAAAACGACCTTCGCATCCAGCATCGCGGCCGCGACATCGATCCAACGACCGTCGACTGGACGAAGACCGACATCCGCAACTTCCACGTCTATCAACCGCCGAGCGGCCGCAACGTCCTGGGCGTCGTCAAGTTCTTGTTCCCGAATGCGCATCAGGTCTACATGCATGACACGCCGAGCAAGAGCCTCTTCACGGCCTCACAGCGCATGTTCAGCCATGGCTGTGTCCGTGTGCGTGATCCGCTGCGCTTCGCCGAGGTCCTGCTGTCCGAGGACAAGGGCTGGAATGCAGGCCGCGTGACGCAGGTTGTGAAAAGCGGGCCGCAGAACAACCACGTCAACTTGGCGACCAAGATCCCGGTCCACATCACCTACTTCACCGCATGGGTCGACGACGACGGCAAGGTGAATACGCGGCCCGACATCTACGGCCACGAGCAGCGCATCCAGATGGGGCTGGATGGCAAGGTCCACCTCATCGCCCGGACCAAAGAGGACCTCGGGACCGTGCGCGCCGAAGTGGTCACCCGGCTCTCGGAGACCAAGCAGTCCCTCCCATCAGCCCTGTCGCATCAGCCGGATTGGGCACGCCGGGCATTCGGTCACTAAACTCGCGCCAGCATCCCTGGCGACTCCGACAAAACATGAACCCCGCGCTGACGAGGCGCGGGGTTCATCTTTTCGGGCGAACACATTCCGGTTCCGGCCCAGCGCTTCTCGGTCAATTTGGGAGGTGGTCGCCTCTTTATCGCCCGACTGCGCGATTATGGGTTCGTTCAGGGGAGAACTTAGCGGGGGGTTAACGTTCCAGCGTTAACGCTAAGAATCTGCCGCACGATCCCGTCCTTGCACACGGTCAGCGCGCGAGGCAGGCAGCGTTCGTTCAGGGGTGGGACATTTGTACAAGCGTGGGCTCAGTCTCCTCGCGTGCGTCGTCGTACTGGCGTCGGTCGGCATCTCGTGGGCGCCACGTCTCAGGGCCGACCTGCCTCAGACGCGGACTATCTCGCTGCACAACATTCACACCAAGGAAACGATTTCGGTCGAATACAAGAAGGACGGCAAGTACGTCCCGAGCGCTATGGACCAGATCGACTGGGTTCTGCGCGACTGGCGTAAGAACGAGAAGACCCGCATGGACCCCGAGCTCATCGACCTGCTCTGGGAGGTTCATGCCGAGCTCGGCTCGCGGGAGCCCATCCACATCATCTCCGGCTACCGCTCGCAGTCGACCAACAGCATGCTGCGCGCGACCCGGGGTGGCCAGGCGAGCCAGAGCCGGCACATCGTTGGAAAGGCGGCTGACGTGCATTTCCCCGACGTGCCCGTGCGACGCATCCGCTATTCGGCGCTGGTGCGTGAACGCGGTGGCGTCGGCTACTACCCGACCTCCGCGATCCCCTTCGTTCACCTCGATGTCGACCGGGTCCGTGCTTGGCCGCGCCTGCCGCGCCAGGAGCTGGCGCTCCTGTTCCCGAATGGCCGCACGCAGCACATTCCGGCCGACGGCAAACCGTTGACGCCTGGTGACGTGGCGATCGCGCGAAACGAGAACAGGGAGCTCGCCACCCAGATCGCCGCCTATCACGAGCTGCGGAAGGCCTCTCAATCACCGACGCGGGTTGCCGTTGCCAGTGCTGGCGCATCCTCGTGGACCAGTCCCGTCCCTCAGCAACGGGTTGCACCAGCGACGCGGCAGCCCGAGCCCGCGAGCGCCCCTGCGAAACCCGTCGCGGCGGCAACTCGACCAGCGCCGAAGCTCGTGGCTGAACCGCGGCTCGCGCAAAGACCCGCGCTCGCAAGCCGAACGTCGGACGAGGACCGGATGAAGCTCGCGCAGCTCGCGGCACTTGCCAGTCTGCCAGACGTTGCCGCCCCGCCCAGATTGATCCCTGCCGCATTCAGCAGCGAAGAGCTCGCGACCGACGAGCAGAAGTCGACCTCGCCCCCCTCACCTGACCGCCGCCTTGCCTCGCTCGATGCCAATGGCGCCGGGCTCGGTGGTGGCAGGTTCGGCTGGGGTGCGAGCCTTGGGCTCGGCACAGTCGAGACATCCGGAGACTGGGCCGTGGCTCCCGCCTTCGATGAGGAGCACCCCGAGGAGCTTTCGTACCGTCCGTTCCCGATCGCGCCCTATCTGACCGAGACCGCGTCGCCCGACGACCCGGCTCTCGCCCGCATGGAACATCCGGACGTCTCGCGGACGCTCGAGCTGCTGGACCAAGCCGACGAGCTGCCACCCATGCTGCTGCGTCCCGGCCCTCAAATCGCGCGCACGCTCTGGGCGCAGCAGTTCCAAGGTGAAGCCGTACCCCTGGCCAGCGTTTTCGCTCAACGCCCACCGGCACCGACTGGCATCGCGGAGCGTGCCGTGCGGCTCAGCTCGCGATAATGCTACCGGTACTGGTGAGAAGGGGCCACTCGTGCCCTTCACCCGGATGCCCCCACAGCTTTCGGCTTGATCTGGCCAACGTCCACGTGCCACCTACCGTCGGGCTGATCACCTGAGTAGCTTGATCCCATGACGACCTCGGCTGTCTCCCACAAACCGGCCTCGGCTCTGACCCCGAAGGAGGCGCAGAGCGAGCTCGCGCGGCTTGCGGCCGAAATCGGGCATCACGATCGGCTCTACTATCAGCTCGCCCAGCCCGAGATCTCTGACGCGGACTACGACGCGCTCGTCCGGCGCAATTCCGAGATCGAAGCTCTTTTTCCTGAGCTCATCCGGCCTGACAGCCCCTCCCACCGGGTAGGTGCGCCGCCGGTGGAGGCGTTCGGCAAGGTCCGCCACCGCGTGCCGATGCTGTCCCTCAACAACGCCTTCTCCGACGAGGAAATCGGCGAGTTCGTTGACCGTGTGCGCCGTTTCCTGGGGATGAAGGCGGAAGAGACGATCGACTTTACGGCCGAACCCAAGATCGACGGCCTTTCGATCTCGATCCGCTATGAGAACGGCCGCCTCGTCGAAGCCGCAACTCGCGGCGACGGCACCGAGGGCGAGAACGTAACGGCCAATATCCGCACCATTCGCGGCCTTCCTCACACCGTCAGTGCCCCGGACTTCCCCGACGTCATCGATGTGCGCGGCGAGATCTACCTCGGTCACGACGACTTCCAGAAGCTCAACGCAGACCAAGCGGCCGCCGGGCAGAAGGTTTTCGCTAACCCGCGCAATGCGGCCGCCGGCTCCCTGCGCCAACTCGACCCGAAAGTCACGGCGAGCCGGCCGCTCAGGTTTTTTGCTTATGCCTGGGGGGAAGTTTCTCAGCTGCCGGGCAGAACGCAATGGGAAGTCTACGGCGCATACCGCCGCTGGGGCTTTCCCACAAACCCGCTGGCCCGGCTTTGCACTGGCCTCGACCAGATGCTCGCCCTCTATCACGAGGTGAGCGACCAGCGAGCGACGCTCGGCTATGACATCGACGGCATCGTTTACAAGGTGAACCGGCTCGACCTGCAGGACCGGCTCGGCTTCGTCTCACGCTCACCGCGTTGGGCCGTCGCCCATAAGTTCCCGGCCGAGCAGGCGACGACGATCCTCCGCGATATCGAGATCCAGGTCGGCCGGACGGGGTCACTGACCCCGGTCGCCAAACTCGAGCCCGTAACGGTCGGCGGCGTCGTCGTCGCCAATGCCACCTTGCACAACGAGGACGAGATCAAGCGCAAGGACGTGCGCATCGGCGACACCGTCATCGTGCAGCGCGCCGGCGACGTCATTCCCCAGATCGTCGGCATCGTGATGGAGAAACGGCCGGCGGGGGCAAAGGAATTCATCTTTCCGGATACCTGCCCCGTCTGCGGTAGCGCGGCGGTGCGCGAGGTCAACGAGAGAACGGGCGAGGTGGACGCGGTGCGCCGCTGCACCGGCGGCCTCGTCTGCCCGGCGCAGGCCAAGGAGCGGCTTCGGCATTTCGTCTCGCGCAATGCCTTCGACATCGAGGGGCTCGGCGAAAGGCAGATCGAGGCCTTCTACGACGAGGGGCGGATCCGCCAGCCCGCTGACATATTCACGTTGGAGCGCCGCGAGGAGCAACGCGAAGACAAGCTCATCGGAAAGAAGGGCTACGGCCGCAAATCCGTCGAGAACCTGTTCAAGTCCATCGAGGCCCGCCGCAGCGTGCCGCTCGACCGCTTCATTTTCGCGCTCGGCATCCGGCACGTCGGCGAAACCACGGCCCGCGACCTCGCCAACGCCTATCACACATGGGAAGCCTTCAGCGCCGCGGTGGAGGCGGCCGTGAAGGGCGGCCATGAAAGCGACGCGTATCGCGACATCGACAACATCGAGGGCATCGGTGAGACCGTTGTCGATGCACTGATCGCCTTCTTTGCCGAGCCACACAACCTGGACGCTGTCGCCGCGCTGCTGGAGGAAATCACCGTCCAGCCGTTCGCGCGCGTCGTCGCAGCCCATTCCGCGGTTGCGGGCAAAACGGTCGTATTCACCGGCAGCCTGGAGCGCTTGACGCGCAGCGAGGCGAAGGCACAGGCCGAGCGCCTTGGTGCCAAGGTTGCCGGATCGGTCTCCAAGAAAACGGACTACGTCGTGGCCGGCGCCGATGCGGGCTCGAAGCTCGCCAAAGCGCGAGAGTTCGGCGTCACTGTGCTGACGGAGGACCAGTGGATCGAGCTCACCAGTCGCAACTAGCGGCTCTGTCCCCCTGGGACGAGTTCCGGCAAGGAGCCGTGGCGATCTTGCCCGCAGCGGTCGCGGTCGTTCCGTTCAGCCTTCTGATCGGTGCGCTCGCCGCGCAGAAAGGGCTCACGCCCCTCGAGGTCGGGCTGATGAGCAGCCTCGTGTTCGCCGGCAGCTCGCAGATGGTGTCCGTCGACATCTGGAAGGATCCTGCTCCCTGGTTCCTCATCGGTGTCACGACTCTCACCATCAACCTCCGCCATTTGATGATGGGCGCCTCCTTGAGCCTTCACCTTGGCGGCTTCCGGCCTTGGCAGCGCGCCTTCGGCATGGCGCTTCTGGCCGACGAGGTCTGGGCGCTGGCGGAGCGACGCGCGGCTTTGGGGCAACTTCACCCAGCCTACTACGCGGGCCTCGCCCTGCTGCTCTACGGGAATTGGGTGATCTGGTCGGTCACCGGCGCCATCCTGGGACCGGCTATCGAGGACCCTGCCGCCTGGGGCTTCGACTTTGCGTTTACAGCCATCTTCCTCGGCCTCATCGTCGGCTTCTGGCGCGGACGCGGGACGGCGCTCGTCATGCTCGCGAGCGCCACGGTGGCCGTTGCTACGCACGCGGCATTGGGGAGTGTCTGGCACGTGATCGCCGGAGGGCTCGCCGGAATGGGTACGGCTGCCCTCCTGGCGATCGCAAAGGAGAGATGGCAGCCATGACGGTCGAAACCGCGAACCTCGCTGCCATCGTCGCCATGGCCGTCGTGACATATGCGACCCGGATCGGCGGGTTGTGGTTGCTGCGGTTCGTCAAGGTGACGCCGCTGGTTCAAACCTCGCTCGACGCACTCCCCGTGGCCGTGCTGACGGCCGTGATCGCCCCGTCACTCATCAAAGGCGGCACGCCGGATCTGATCGCCGCCGCGCTGACGCTTCTCGCTGCAAGCCGCCTGCCGCTGCTCGCTGTGGTGGTGATCGGCGTCGGCTCAGCGGTGATACTACGGCACGTCCTGGCGTGAGCCAGAGGCGCGGATGCCCTCGATCTTCGAGCTCCCGCGCACGTCCACTCGGATCACTTGATCGGCGCTGTCGCGGCTTCGAGCCAAGCGCGATCTTCCGGCTCGAGCTCGGAGGCGATCCGCTTGCGGACCTCGGCATGGTAGGCGTTGAGCCAAGCCAGCTCATCCCGTGTCAGCATGTCTGCCTTCACCAGCCGCCGGTCGAACGGTGCGAGCGTCAGCGTCTCGAAGCCCATCATCTCGCGGTCGCCGCCGGGCACCATTTCCGGGGCGGTGACGAGCACCAGGTTCTCGAGCCGGATACCGTAGGCGCCTTCCTTGTAATAGCCGGGCTCGTTGGAAACGGTCATGCCGGGCTCAAGGACCGCCATGCCACGCCGCGAGATGGACTGCGGCCCCTCGTGGACTGACAGATAGCTACCGACGCCATGGCCTGTGCCGTGATCGAAGTCGAGCCCCTTCTCCCAGAGCGGACGGCGGGCAAAGGCATCGAGGTCTATACCCCGCGTGCCCTTGGGGAAGCGGGCCGTCGCAATGGCGATGTGCCCCTTCAGGACCAGCGTGAAGCGCTCCCGCATCTCCGCCGTTGGCCTGCCGATGGCGATGGTGCGGGTGATGTCGGTCGTGCCGTCGAGATACTGCGCGCCGGAATCGATGAGGTAGAGCTCCCCCTTCCGGAGCTTGCGATTGGTTGCCTCTGTCACGCGGTAGTGGACGATGGCGCCGTCGGGGCCGGTGCCCGAGATGGTGTCGAAGCTGATATCCTTCAACGCCTGCGTCTCGGCACGGAACTCCTCGAGCTTGCGTGCAACGGAAATCTCGTCCAATCGGCCGCCGGGTGCCTCGCGATCGAGCCAGGCCAGGAAGCGAGCATAGGCCACGCCGTCGCGCAGGTGAGCAGTCCGCGCGCCTTCGATCTCGGTCTCGTTCTTGCGCGCCTTCGGCAGGATGCAAGGGTCCTGGCCTCGCTGGATCTGCCGCGGCCCGCCGAGCTGGCGCGCGACCCACCAGGACGCGGTGTTCGGATCGAGCCTGACACGCTTGCCGGACGTCTTGAGACGCGTGAGCCGCTCCCCCAGCGTGC
>JAEZHL010000127.1 GCA_023416575.1 Pseudomonadota bacterium | reverse complement strand
ATGTTCTGGTCGCCACGCCCGGCCGGCTGCTTGACCACATCGCCGAGCGGCACGCGGTCCTCAACGGCACCGAGGTGCTGGTGCTCGACGAGGCCGACCAGATGCTCGACCTCGGCTTCGTCAAGCCGATCCGCCGCATCGTTGCCCAGCTGTCGTCGCGGCGGCAAAATCTGTTCTTCTCGGCGACGATGCCGCGCGAGATCGCCCAGCTTGCCGAGGAATTGCTGCGCCAGCCCGTTAAGGTGGCCGTGACTCCCGTCGCCTCGACGGTTGATCGTATCGCCCAGCGTGTGATCCACATCGAAGCGCACAAGAAGCGCGCGCTGCTGTCAGAGTTGTTCGCCGACCCGCAGATGTCGCGTGCCCTGGTCTTCACGCGCACCAAGCGCGGTGCCGACCGGGTCGCCCAGTACCTCGATTCCCGCGGCATCCGGGTCGCGGCGATCCACGGTAACAAGAGCCAGCGCCAGCGCGAGGAAGCACTTGCGGGGCTTCGCTCTGCAAAAATCCGTGTGCTGGTCGCAACCGATATCGCGGCCCGCGGCATCGACGTCGAGCAAGTGACCCATGTCGTCAACTTCGAGCTTCCCGAGGTCCCGGAGGCTTACGTTCACCGGATCGGACGCACGGCCCGCGCCGGTGCGGAGGGTGTCGCCATTTCGCTGTGCGATACGGCTGAGCGCGGCTTATTGCGCGATATCGAACGGCTGACGCGGCAGTCGATCCCGAGCGAGGATCGCCGCCACGATGCCGGGCTGGAGGCGGATGCCGTCACGGCTAAGCCTGCGCGAAACGGGCGCCATTCAGCCAGTGACCAAGCAAACCGCGGCCCGCGCACCGCCAACGCCCCGCGGGCGCGGCACCAGGGCGATGGTCAGCAAGAGCGTCCCCGTCAGCGCGCACAAGATGGCGCGCGGCGCGGAGGGCAGGGGGCCAACGACAGCGGCGGTGCAGCGCTCAGCGCCGTGGGCTTCTTTGCGGCACCGAGCCGTGGTGCATCCGCCGAGAGTAGTGGGCGCGGTGGGCAGGTTGACGGTCGTCGCCAGCGTTCGAGCGGCTATGCGGCGGAACGGAAGCGGTTCTCCGACGGTGACGGCAACCGCAGGGCGGGCCGGCACTGAAACGGGTCCGCCCAAGGCGATCCGGCGCATCTGAAGCGCCGGATTGCTCTCTTTAGTAGACGTTTCCGAAGCCGGAACTCACGTTACGCGGCGGAGGCGGTGCACTGCCGTCGCCGTTTGCGCTCGTCTCGTAGCCGAGGAACGAGTTCGCGTCGTCCGGCTCCTCGAACGGCTTGAACACCTCCCAGATGACATCCTTCTCGCCAGGAGATGCCCTGAGGCCGGTGTAGCGGTTGACGGGGACCGTGCGAATGCCCGGCGGGCTGCGGAACGGCACCTTCTTGTCGCCAAGAGCCATCTTCATGAAGTTGCCGAAGATCGGTGCCGACACCACACCGCCGGTGGCCGACTTGCCCATCGGTTTCGGCGTGTCGTAGCCGACATAGACGCCGACCACGAGATCCGGCGAATAACCCATGAACCAAGTGTCCTTGGATTCGTTCGTCGTGCCCGTTTTCCCGGCCAGTGGTGTTCCTGGCACGATCTGCCGGACGATGGTCGCCGTGCCGCGCTGCACCGCGCCCTCCATCATCGACGTCATCTGGAACGCCGTGTGTGGATCGATGACCTGCTTGCGGTCGTCGGCGATCTCCGGTTCTTCCTGACCGTTCCAGCTGTCGGCCTTGCAATTGAAGCACTCGCGCGCATCGTGGCGCCAAACGGTTCGGCCCCAGCGGTCCTGGATGCGGTCGATGAGCGTTGGCTTGACCTGCCGGCCACCGTTCGCCAGCACGGAATATGCCGCGGCCATTCTGAGGAGCGTGGTCTCACCGGCGCCGAGTGACATTGCGAGCACCGGCAGCAGGTCGTCATAAACGCCGAAACGCTTCGAATACTCCACGATCAGCGGCATCCCCATCTCCTGCGCCAGACGCACGGTCATCTGGTTGCGAGACTTCTCGATACCGATGCGCAGCGTCGATGGGCCGTATGACCTCTCCTTGTTGAAGTTCTCAGGACGCCAGATCTCCTTGCCTGCTCCCTGATCAACCTCGATGGGGGCGTCGAGCACGATGCTGGTCGGCTTGTAGCCGTTGTCGAGCGCGGCCGCGTAGACCAGCGGCTTGTAGGACGAGCCCGGCTGCCGGCGGGCCTGGATCGCGCGATCGAACTGGCTGAGCGAGAACGAGAAACCGCCAACCACCGCGAGCACGCGGCCCGTGTGCGGGTCCATGGCGATGAGACCGCCGCCCACCTCCGGGATCTGCATGAGGCTCCAGGCGCCGGTCGGTTTATCGGGGTCCTTCGGCGCGACATAGATCACGTCGCCGACGGCAACGACATCGGAGGGCTGTTTGGGTGCCGGTCCCTTGGGCCGGTCGGTTGCCCTGAATTGCCCCGCCCACTTCATCTCCTCGAACGCGATCTCGACCGCTTCGCGGGCGCTTGCGGTGCTACCGTCCGGCTCTCGCGCTGGTCTCAGGCCGACGATGATGTTGGCCCGGTTCACTTCCAGCACCACGCCCATGCGCCAGGGCTGGATGTCCGAGGGGACATCCAACTTGGTCAGCGCCGCGCCCCAGTCACCAGCCACCTCGATACGATCAACCGGCCCGCGCCAGCCTCTCTGGCGATCGAAGTCGACGAGACCATTGGTCAGTGCCTTGCGGGCGTAGCCCTGCAGGTTCGGATCGAGGGTGGTGCGCACCGACAGACCGCCGCCGTAGAGCTTGTCCTCTCCATACTGGGAGAGCAGAGAGCGACGGACCTCTTCGGCGAAGAATTCGGCCGCGAAGATGTGGGCGCCGAACGGGCGGATGTTTACCTGCAACGGCTTGGCCTTTGCGATTTCGGCCTGCTCGCGCTTGAGATAGCCGTTCTGAGCCATCTCATCCAAGATCCAGTTGCGCCGGGCGGTCGCTTCCTTCGTACGGCGGAACGGGTGGTAGTTGTTCGGGCCTTTGGGCAGTGCCGCGAGGTAGGCGACCTCCTCGGGCTCCAGGTCTTCCAGCTCCTTGTTGAAGTAGTTGAGCGCCGCAGCGGCGACGCCGTAGGAGCCGATTCCGAGATAGATCTCGTTCAAATAGAGCTCGAGGATCTTCTCCTTCGAGTACGCACGCTCGATCCGGATCGCCAGGATGGCTTCCTTGAGCTTGCGTTCATACTTCTGCTCGCTCGTCAGCAGGAAGTTCTTGGCGACCTGCTGCGTGATCGTCGAGGCACCCTCGGGACGGCGGCCGGGGTTCTGCAGGTTTTTGACGAGCGCGCGCGCGATGCCGAAGAAATCAAGCCCGCCGTGCTCGTAGAAGCGCTTGTCCTCGGCCGACAGGAAGGCACCGATGAGGAGATTGGGGATGGTGTTGATCGGCACGAAGATACGCCGTTCCCTGGCGTATTCGGCGATCAGCGAGCCATCGTGCGCGTGAATGCGCGTCATCACCGGCGGCTCATACTGCGCCAGGCTCTCATAGCTCGGCAGGTCCTTGGAGACGCTCCACAGGATGTAACCGGCGGCGCCCGATACACCGATGAAGGCCACGACTCCGGCCGCGAACGCCCAGCCGAGCAGCCCCAGCAGCAGGCTCTTCCGGCGCTTCGGTTTTCGTTTCGGAGTTACGGGCGGTGGCAGAATCGGTGCTCGCATGGGCCTCGGGTTCTTGGATAGAGAGCAGCTTCCTCGTCACACAACCAAGCGGCAACAAAACGGCATGTGAACACAACTAGCACGGATCGCGCGCTATGTTGTTGGCCAATTAAGCGAGCGCTCGCTCAAATGCATCACATCGTCTGGAAAAGTAGGTTGTACCGTTAACCGTCCGGTCACCGCGGCAATTGAACTGCGCCGACCTCGCGCCTGGCGAAGAAGGAATCGACCGCGTCGGCGATGGCGCGCGCCACCTGCTTCTGCCATTCCGCCGACCGCAGCAGTTTCTGGTCCTCGTGATTGCTCATGTAGCCGAGCTCGATGAGAACTGACGGCGACTGCGTCTGCTTGAGGACCCTGAATGCAGCCGAGCGCTGAGGATCGCGGGCGAGCGCGATGTACTTACGCAACTCTCCTGTCAGCAGGTTGCTGAAGTCGGCAGAGAAGTCCGCCGTCTCACGGCGCAGCAGATCGATCAGGATGTTGCGTACGTCTTCCTGCCCCTGCTCCGGACTTTCGGAGAGCCCCGCCAGCATGTCGGAAGCGTTCTCCTTTTCCGCCAACCGGCGGGCCTGCTCGTTCGAGGCGCGGTCGGAAAGCGTATAGATGCTGCCGCCTCGCACGATTTGCGCGATGTCCTCGGTCACCGCGTCGGCGTGCAGCGAGATGAACAGGTCTGCCTGATTCTGGCGCGAGAGGTGCACGCGCTGGTCGAGGGAGACATAGATATCGCGGTTACGTGTCAAAACGACCGTGTAGCGGCCGGACTCGCTCAGCAGAGCCCTGAGGCGCCGTGCGACGGCCAGGACAACGTTCTTCTCCAGCAATCCATCCGGCCCGACGGCGCCAGGATCGAGGCCGCCATGGCCAGGGTCGATCACGATCACCGGTCGCCCCGGGCGCCGCGGGGCGGCGATCTCTGGTGTATCCTCGAATTGGCTTGGGCGGATGGCCGGAACCGCGAGGTCCGGCGGCGGCGTGGATACCGGATCCTCGGGTACAAGCTCGATAATGAGCTGATGGCCGGCCCCGGCTTTGGTCTCGATCTCGGCCCTGTGCACGCGGGTAGGGCCTCTGGTATCCATGACGATGCGCGAATGTTGTGGCCGGAAGAGACCGTAGCGGAATGCGCTGACCAACCCCTGGCCGTTCTGCCCGACGCTGGCGTCGATGCGGAACTCCACCTCGGGAAGGTCGATGATGACACGGTCGGGGTTCGCTACCGTCGTGGCGCTAAGCGCGACCGGGCGCGTCAGATCGAGTATGAGCCGCGTGATCTCGCCTTCGGTCGTGAGCCTGCCACGCGTGACGGCTGGCTTCCCGGCCGCGGGTTTGCCAGCAGCCGGCTTGCCCGTGGAGACCTCGACGCTCCAGCCTGGAACTGGCGCAGTCCCGTCGGCTGCGGCCGCATACGGAGCCGCCCCGGCCAGAACCGCCGCCCCGAGCGCCGCTGCTATGACCCCACCGAGAAGTTGCCCCCCAAAACGCATGCGCTCACGCCCCGCGCCGCTCGCATCGACGCCGCAAACACCGGCCCCCTTTAAGGGGTTATTGATCAAACCCCGCTAAAACAAGGGGGCGGCGTCAGCTCGCTGTCCAGGCGTGACATGCATAACACTCTTGCTTCGACAGGGGTGAGCACGTAAAACTCCTGTCGCTCCGCGCCGGGGCTCGAATCGTCGAGCGCGACCGTCAGGGCCAACGCAAAGCAGGCAGCCGATTGCTCCGCTTTCAAGGCTCGACAGGCCACGCGTCAGCAGCCGCTACGGCGCGGCATGAGTGTAACAGCCGGCTTCGATGGCGGCGGCGTCCTTTACTCGGCATCATCGCGTCCGAGAAGGAGCAAGCCCGCTGTATTGTCGGCAGCACTCGAGACTTTTCGCTTCGTTCTTGCCGCCCGGGAAAGGGGTGCGGTGAGCGGGGCATAGGCGGCGACTTGGTAAAGGCGCCATCATCATCTTGCCCGGCAACGGGCGTAGCTCTTCATCGGGCTTCAAGGAAAGCTTGCGCGAAGGGCCGGTTCGTTAACCGATGCAGCACACGTTCGAAGATTCATGGCTCAGTGACACGCCTTCAGCTCCCTCCGGGGAAGCGAGAAGGTGCGCGTTGCGCCGCGGCTCGAGCGTGAGGCACGCGCTGCCGTCGCGGCTGTCGTGCCCAGCACCCCTTTCCAGATTCCATAGTTCACACCAACTCATTATGCGCGCCCCAGACCGGCGAACCACAGGCCATGGCATCAGAGCCATCGGCAGTGCCGAGCCGCGCCGGCGCGCCAAGGACCCATACACATGTCCAGCAACAAGATGCTCATCGATGCCACGCACCCCGAGGAGACCCGGGTCGTGGTTCTCAAAGGGGGCCGCGTAGAGGAGTTCGACTTCGAGTCCGCGGCTCGTAAGCTTCTTCGCGGCAACATTTTCCTGGCGAAGGTCACACGCGTCGAGCCGTCGCTGCAGGCGGCGTTCGTCGACTACGGCGGCAATCGCCACGGCTTCTTGGCTTTCAATGAGATCCATCCCGACTACTACCAGATCCCCGTCGCCGACCGGCAGGCGCTGATCGAGGAGGAAGCGGCGGCCGAGGCCGAGGAGGAGGCGGAGGCCGATGCGGCTGCCGATCGCCGCGCCGCCGCGGAGGAGGCGCAGGGAACCGACGATCATGACGACGGCGACGACGAGCCGCCGGAGGAGGTGACCCTCGACGTCACCGCCTTCCTGCCGCCCGAGCCGGAGGCTCCCCACGAGGCGGAGGAAGCCCAGCCGCAAGTGGCCGAGGCTGAGCCCCGGCGCACCGTGGCAGAGGCCATGCAACCCGAGGAGCGCCTCAGTGAGGCCGTGCCGGAAGGAACGGCCCAGAACGGCCATGTCCCCGCTGAGGGGTCGGCCCAGGAAGAGCGCGCGCGAGCTGGCGAACTCACGGATACGCCGCAGCCGGTCGGTCTCGTCGAGGAGGTCGGCGTCGAGGAGGTCGAAAGCCACGGTGCTGCCAATGGCGAAGCCGACCAGGTCGACAGCGTCGGCTCCGAGGACGCGCTCGAGGAGCTGCCCTCGCGGCCGCGGCGGCGCCAGCGCAGCTACAAGATCCAGGAGGTGATCAAGCGCCGGCAGATCATCCTTGTCCAGGTCGTCAAGGAGGAGCGCGGCAGCAAGGGCGCGGCGCTGACCACCTACCTGTCGCTCGCCGGCCGCTACACGGTGCTGATGCCCAACACCGCCCGTGGCGGCGGCATCAGCCGCAAGATCACCAACGTTCAGGACCGCAAGCGCCTGAAGGCCATCGCCACTGAGCTCGAGGTGCCGGAAGGCATGGGGCTCATCATCCGCACGGCGGGCGCGTCGCGCACGAAGCAGGAGATCAAGCGCGATTTCGAGTACCTGCTGCGGCTGTGGGAGAACGTGCGCGAGCTGACGCTGCAGTCGACGGCGCCGAGCCTCGTCTATGAGGAAGGCGACCTCATCAAGCGCTCGATCCGCGACCTCTACAGCAAGGATATCGACGAGATCATCGTCGCGGGTGATGCCGCCTACAAGGAAGCCCGCGATTTCATGCGGATGCTGATGCCGAGCCACGTGAAGAACGTCGTGCTCTATCAGGATGCCGAGCCGCTGTTCGCCCGCTACCAGATCGAGCGGCAGCTCAACGCGATGTTCAGCCCGTATGTGCACTTGAAGTCGGGTGGCTACCTCGTCATCAACCAGACCGAGGCGCTGGTTGCCATCGACGTCAACTCGGGCAAGTCGACCCGCGAGTTCTCCATCGAGGAGACGGCGCTCAACACCAACCTCGAGGCGGCCGACGAGATTGCGCGTCAGCTGAAGCTGCGCGACCTCGCGGGTCTGATCGTCGTCGACTTCATCGACATGGAGGAGAAGCGCAA
>JAEZHL010000116.1 GCA_023416575.1 Pseudomonadota bacterium | reverse complement strand
GGAGGGCGCGCGCATCGATGAGGTGCCGTGTCTCTGGCGTCAGCAGGCAGCAGACGACGACGAAATCCGACTGCCGCATGACGTCGTCGAACGGCAGCAGGTCGGCCCCCAGTGCAGCGAGAGCATGCTTGTCCGCGTAGGGGTCAGCGGCGATGATGCGGCCGAAGAACGGCTCAGCGAGGCGGATGATGTCCTGGCCGATGCTGCCCGGGCCGACGATGCCGAGCGTACGCGTAGTGAGCCCCACCCCCATGAAGTTGTTGCGATCGTTCCAGCGGTTCGTCCGCACCAGCTCGTCCTTCGCGAAGAGCCGGCCGGCGAGCGCGAAAACGAGCGTGAGTGCTGCCACCGCCACGGGCCGGCGAACCGCCAGCGGCGTATTCGTCACCAGCACGCCGCTGCGGGTGCAGGCGGCCACATCAACCGTGTCGTAGCCGACGCCATTGCGGGCCACGATCTTGAGCCGCCGGTCTGGGCCGGCGACGGTTGCCTCCGTCACCCGCTGAAGATTGATATGCAGGGCGTCGTATTTGGCCGCGATCTCCGGCGTCACCTCGGGGTGATCGCAGTCGATCCATTCCCATTCGATGTTCGGCTGATCGAGCACCGCGAGCGGCGCGCGCCCGAAGGTCGGCTCACCTTGGGCGTCGAGCAGATCGGCAAACAATCCGACTTTGAATGTCATGCCTTGGTCCCGCCGGAAACAGACTGCAGGACCCGCTTGATGCCCGCCATCAGAAGGCCCTGATCCGTGCCTGCGGCCAGCATGTTGAACCCATGCTGCTTGTAGTCCGCGGCCCACTTTTCGTCGGTGGGCATGAAGCCAAGGCCCTTCTTGTGCCTGCGGCCCGCCGCGACGACCTTCTTGATGGCATCGAGATAGGCTGGATGATCGAACTGCCCCGGAATGCCGAGGAAGTTCGTCAGGTCGAAGTGTCCGACCCACAGCACGTCGATCCCGTCGACGGCAGCGATCTCGTCCACCGCCGCCAGCCCGCGCTCGGTCTCGATCTGCGCAATGACGAGGTTGCGCGCATCAGCAACGGCGATCTTGTCGAGCGGATTACCCGGCTCATAGTCATCATGCGGGAAGCCGAAGGCGGCTCCGCGCCGGCCATTCGGGGGATAGCGGGTCGCCTCGACGATCGCCCGCGCCTGCTCCTCCGACTCCACCATCGGGACCATGATGCCCTGCGCACCGACATCGAGTGCCCGCGCCAGGAAGTGATATTCACCCCGCGGCACGCGCACCATCGGCGCGATGTCGAGGCCACGGCAGGCGGCGACCTGGGTTTTGAGCGTCTCCAGGCCCATGCCGGTGTGCTCCATATCGTAGAGCACGAATTCGCAGCCCGCGAGCTTCAGGATCTGGGCAATGCCGGGCGAGAAAAACTCGAAAATCATGGCGCCCAGCACCTGGTCGCCTTCCATCGCGCGCTGCCTCAGCGCTTTTGCCGCCATCTTGCGTATCCTCCGTCGAGCGAAGTTGAATGCTCGGTACTTCGAGCTGAGCGGTTGAACACCGCGTTACCCGGTACAGCGACCGCTGCTCGGCGGGCGCAACGTCATGGTCCGGGATACCAAGACCCGATTATTACGTGGAAGCCCTCGCCGTTCAAAGCACCTGTTCCAGGAACGCGCGGGTCCGCGGCTCCTTCGGATGCTGCAGAAGGTCCTCCGGCGGACCGTGCTCGACAATGAGACCGTTGTCCGTGAAGTAGACATGATCCGCCACCTCGCGGGCGAACCCCATCTCGTGCGTGACCAGAATGCAGGTCATGCCCTCGGCGGCAAGCTCGCGGATCGTGACCAGCACTTCCTTTTTCGTCTCGGGATCGAGTGCCGCCGTCACCTCGTCGAAGAGCATCAGCAGCGGGTTCATCGCCAGGGATCGGGCGATGGCGACCCGCTGCTGCTGGCCACCTGAAAGCTCGCCCGGATAGCTGTTCTCCTTGCCGGTCAGACGTACCTTCTCCAGCAGCTTGCGCGCCCGCGCTTCGACTTCCGCCTTGTCCTGCTTCAGCACCGTGACCGGCGCCATCATCACGTTCTGCAGCGCCGTCTTGTGGGGAAAGAGGTTGTACTGCTGAAAGACGATTCCGACTTTGCGCCGCAAAGCCAGGGTGTCGAGCTTCGGATCGTTCACCTCGACGCCATCGACGATGATCGAGCCCGAGGTGACCGGCACCAGGCCGTTGATGCAGCGCAGGATGGTGGACTTGCCGGAGCCCGATGGTCCGATGATGCAGACCGTCTCGCCCTTCGCCACCTGAAAGTTGATATCCTTCAGAACCTCGACGTCGCCGAACCGCTTGCAAACGTGTTTCAGCTCGACGATCGACGCGTCGGAAGTGTGTTTGTCAGAACCCATACCTGTTCAACCCCTCACGTTGAAGCGCCGCTCGAGCGCCTGCGTCCAACGCGCAATCGGATAGCAGTAGATGAAAAAGCACAGCAGTGCGAACCCGTAGAGCGGCGCGAGCAGTGCCGGCCGCGAGCCTTCAGCCGCGAGCACGTCATTCGTCAGCGTAATCATCTCGCTGACACCGACGACGGATGCGTTCACCGTCGACATGGTGATGAGCGAATAGAGATTCATCCACGGCGGCAGCATGCGCTTGTAACATTGCGGCAGGACGATCATCGACAGCGTCTGGCGCCGGTTGAACCCGAGGGATGCGGACGACTCCCACTGCCCCGTTGGCACAGACTGGATCGCCCCGCGCACGATCTCCGACACGTTGGCCATCACAGGCAG
>JAEZHL010000005.1 GCA_023416575.1 Pseudomonadota bacterium | reverse complement strand
TAGATCGGCACCGTGCCGATGGGCACCGGCGAGTTGCGCAGGATCCATTCGCGCGTGTTGTGGATGTTGCGGCCGGTGGAGAGATCCATCACCGTGTCGGCGCCCCAGCGGATCGCCCACACCATCTTCTCGACCTCCTCCTCGACGGAGGACGTGACGGCCGAGTTGCCGATGTTGGCATTGATCTTCACGAGGAAGTTGCGGCCGATGATCATCGGCTCGAGCTCTGCGTGATTGATGTTCGAGGGGATGATCGCGCGCCCACGGGCGATCTCGTCACGCACGAACTCCGGCGTGATGTGCTCGGGGATCGCGGCCCCGAAGCTCTCGCCGTCGGCAAGCGCCGCCTTGGCCCGCTCGAGAGCCGCCTTGCGGCCGAGGTTCTCGCGATGCGCGACGTAGATCATCTCCTTGGTGACGATGCCGGCGCGAGCGTATTCGAGCTGCGTCAGCGGCTTGCCGGGGACGCCGCGGAACGGTTGCGCCTTGTTCGGGAAATCGCGAGCGAGAGCCTTACCGGTGACGTTTCCATTGTCCTCCGGTTTCACCTCGCGGCCGTCGTACTGCTCGACGCCGCCACGCTCCCGAATCCAGGCTTCGCGGATGCGCGGCAGACCCTTCTCGACGTCGATCGTCGCGCCGGCATCCGTATAGGGACCCGAGGAGTCGTAGACGCGGAACGTGGGCTGCTCGGGGTCGGTCAGCGCGATCTCGCGGAACGGGACGAGCAGGTCGGGATGTCCTTCCGGTGAATTGTAGAGCTTCGAGCTGGCACTGATGGGCCCGGTGGTCACCTTCGGTACCATCAGCTCGCCCGTGCGCGTAATCTTGTTCATGTCTTCGCTCCCGGATGTACGCGTACCCTGCGTCGGGGAACGCGCGCGCTCATGCTTCGACTCGCAAGCCCGGAATACGTCGGTGGAAGGAATGGTCGATGTGTCCGTCCCTTCGCCGGCATGACCCGGATCAGGTTCAAAGGGTGGCGGCGCGGCTATAGCGCCATCTCAGCCGGCTGCCGCCGGCCCCCCTCGGAATGCCCCAATAGTAGGGGTCAGCCCTAGCCTGTCAACAGAGATCAGACGAGATCGTTTCCACCCTCGGCTGCCCATCCACGTGACAGGACCGCAGTTGGCGACATGCAGGCGGAGCTGGGTCGGTCGTCGACCGGCGCCTCACTTTTCCGGCATGTTCAGGCTGCGTTGGGCGGCTGCTGAAGGCGGCCCGGCGCGGTCAACGCATCCCGGTACAGGCGCTCGAACGCCTTCATGGTTCGGGCGCGGGCGCTCGGATCCTTCATCGACCAGTGCCAGAAGTGATGCGAAAGGTAGAGACCGTAGAGCTCGAAAACGAATTGATCGGTCTCGAGGTCCCGGCGCATGGCTCCGTTTGCCTTGGCATCGTCGATGGCGGTGCGCAACACCCCCGACCAGTGATCCAGTGTCTCCCGCAACTTGCGATGAACGTCATCGGGCAGGTCCTCGCCCTCGGCGCTGGCATGCACGAATGGGCAGCCCGACTTGAGGCGCAGCGATCGCGACCAGTCGAGCCAGCGTGCGAAGAGCGCCGACACGCGCCTCTCGGCCGGCATGTCCTCCGGCACCGCCGCAATCACCTCCCGGGCGAACATCGCGGCAGCGTGGTCGAGCACGGCCAGCTGCAGCGCCGCGTTCGAGGCGAACATGGTGAAGAGGCGGCTTTTGGGGATGGCGAATTCCCGTGCCATCTCGCCGATGGAGAGCGACTTCAAGCCGTGAGCGCTCGCGGCCCTCACGGCATGGGCAAGCAGTTCATCACGCATGACTCCGGGATTTATGATCATCGAGCCCCTCCAGGCACAAGCCGCACTGTCAGTAGGCGACAAGTCTTCCGACTCGTTGTGCACCTTTGTGGCAGCCGGGCGCGGCCAAGCAGCGCGGCCAGACCCCGGCGGCTGAGCCGGCAACCCGCTTGACAGCCGATTGCTAGCAGCCGCCAACAAGTGCTGCTAACACTCTGTTTTTGCGGGACAATTCTCTTGTCAGAGCGTCAGAAGGCAATAACTTATCTGATGTCTGAACGGAAATGGAGAATTTGCCATGGTCGATGCAGGCTTTGCTGCTGTGCTCAAGGGTTACAGTCTCACAACGGCCGAGATCCTGTACCGGATGCCGGACCACCCTGCCCTGCTGCAGAGCTTCGTCTGGCAGGACTACGACTTGCACCCTCGGTTCCCGAAACTGACGCAGTTTCTGGATTTCTGGTCGAAGAACCTCGACGGCGAGCTCTACCGCGTTCGCGTCGCGCACAAGAAGTTGATTCACCCAAGTGAGGTGCGGTTCACGGGTAGCGAGCTCGTTCTGAACTGACGGATTATCGGCTGCGATCGAGGAAGCCTATGAGCCTGCCCAGTCCTCGCCGGGGAGTGGGAAGAACGCCCCGGCGCTCCAGATGCCGAGCGTTTCAGCGTCAGTCGTGCCGGCAGGCTCGGCAAGCTCGATCAGATCGTAATAGAGCGCCCGGGTGAGCAGCGCCTCGAGGCGCCCGCGTACGAGGAGGTAGGGCTTGAGGCCGCCACTCCCCGCCTCCTCCGCAAACCTCAGCGGATGATCCGGCCCGCAACGAACGATGTCATCGACGTTGGTGCGGAAAATGATCTCCTGCTCCCGGCCGCCGCCGCGACAGTGCACCTCCATCTCGACGGCGAGAAACGGTGCATCGTCCACCGTCACGTCCACTTTCTCCACCGGGGTGACGAGGTACGTGCGTCCGTCCGAGTCGCGGCGCAGGATGCGCGAGAAGAGCTGGACCAGAGATCTGCGCCCGATCGGGCTGTTCTGGTAAGTCCAGGTGCCATCGGCGAGGATGCGCATGCCGATATCGCCGCAGTAGGGTGGGTCCCACTTCTCGACGGGCGGCAACCGGTTGCCGCGGGCAGCTTCCATGAGCCCGTCCAGCCCTTGTATCGTCACGTCACGACTGCCGCTTGCCTGCTCGCTCATCGTCCCTCGCGCAGTGTTCATTCAAATTTTCGCGAAACAAGCCCAGTACCGCAAAACCCTTTAGCTTTGTGCGGCCTGCTCCATATTGTGACCAAGTTCGCCTCTGCAGAGTTTGTGCAACACCGGACCCGTCCATATAGTAGAGCCCATGACAACTCTCTCCCACACTGACGACGATATCGTCGCCCGTATCGAGGCGGCCGGGGAACGCATGTCTCGCGTCCATAAGGCCGCCGCTTCCGTCATCTTCGGCCAGGACGTCGTGATCGAGCAGACCCTCATCACGCTTCTCGCCGGCGGCCACGCATTGCTGATCGGTGTGCCGGGACTGGCCAAGACCCTGCTCGTCGAGACCCTGGGCAGGGTTCTCGGGCTCGAGGCCAAGCGCATTCAGTTCACACCGGACCTGATGCCCTCCGACATCATCGGTTCGGAGGTGCTGGAGGATGTTCCAGGCGAGCGGCGCCAGTTCCGTTTCGTCGCAGGACCAATCTTCACCCAGCTGCTGATGGCCGACGAGATCAACCGCGCCAGCCCCAAGACGCAATCCGCCCTGCTGCAAGCGATGCAGGAGCACCACGTCACGGTCGCCGGCGAGCGGTACGACGTGCCGACGCCGTTCCATGTGCTCGCAACGCAAAACCCGCTCGAGCAGGAAGGCACCTATCCCCTGCCCGAGGCACAGCTCGACCGCTTCCTGTTGCAGGTGGACGTCAGCTATCCCGATCTTGCTGCCGAGCGCCGCATGCTGTTCGCGACCACGGGCACCGAAGAGCGCCAGCTCGAGGCGATCCTCAGCTCGGCGGAGCTGATGGCGATGCAGCGCCTCGTGCGGCAAATTCCCGTGCCCGATAAAGTTGTAGAAGCTATATTAAAGCTCGTCCGGTCGGCCCGCCCCGGTCCGGACGCGAGCGAGGAGACCAACCGGTTCATTGCCTGGGGTCCGGGGCCACGCGCCAGTCAGGCGCTGATGCTGGCGGTCCGTGCCAAGGCGCTGATCGACGGCCGCCTCGCGCCATCCATCGATGACGTGATCGCGCTCGCAGAGCCTGTGCTCAAACATCGCATGGCGCTCACCTTCCTGGCGCGCACGGAAGGCCAGGAGATCGGCACGATGATCTCCCGGCTGGCATCAGCATTGGAGTAGCACGCAGTGGCGAAAGCCGCGACGGCGACACGTCAGGCTAAACACGGCGCGCCGGTCTTCGCTCTCGAGGGCGAGGCTCATGCGCTCGCAAGCCGCCTTCCGGACCTGCTGGTCGACGCCATGCGCGTCTCGAGCACCGTTGCGCACGGCATCCATGGCCGGCGGCGGCCGGGGCCGGGCGAAACCTTCTGGCAGTTCCGGCAGTTCCAGTCCGGTGACACGGCTGCCCAGGTCGATTGGCGCCGTTCGGCGAGTTCTGACCATCTCTACGTCCGCGAACGGGAGTGGGAAGCAGCTCATACCCTGTGGCTCTGGCCGGACCTGTCGCCGTCGATGACCTTTCGCAGCGAGCTTGCGCCGACCGCCAAGGCGGATCGTGCCCTCGTCCTGGCCCTCGCGAGCGCCGAGTTGCTGGTACGGGGTGGGGAGCGCGTAGCGCTGCTCGGGTTGTCGCGTCCGACAGCAAGCCGCAAGGCGACCACCAAGCTCGCCGAAGCCATCGCCGAGCACGCAGGAACGCCAGCCTTGGAATCGAGCCTGCCTCCCGATGAGCGGCTGAGCCGGTTTTCAGGCGTGCTGCTGTTCAGCGATTTCCTCGATCCCCTGGATACGATCTCCGACCGGCTGACGAGCCTCGCGAGCGATGGCGTCGCGGGCCACATGGTGCAGATCCTCGATCCGGCCGAGGAGACCCTGCCTTATCAGGGGCGTACGGAGTTCCTCGGCATGGAGGGCGGCGAACGCTGGCTCGCCGACCGGGTCGAAACGCTGCGACCCGAGTATCAGGCGCGCCTCAAGGCGCATCGTAGCGGCCTCGAAGCCATCGCGGGCCGGCTCGGCTGGTCATTCCTCGTGCATCACACCGACCGGCCTGCCGCCGAGCCACTCCTGACCCTCATCATGCGGATGCAGAACAGCGGCCGCGATTACCGCTGGGCCTCGGCCGCAGATCAGGGGGCCACCGGATGAGCCTCGGTGCATTGGCATTTCTCAGTCCCTGGCTGCTGGCTGGCCTCGCCGCCCTACCGATCATCTATTGGCTGCTGCGAACGGTGCCGCCGCGTCCGCGCCAGGTGGCCTTCCCGGCGACCCGCATTCTGGTCGGCCTCGAGAACCGCGAGAAGACACCGGCACAGACGCCCTGGTGGCTGACGCTGATCCGCATGCTCGCGGCAGCACTCGTCATCATGGCGCTGGCCGAGCCGGTCCTCAACCCGACCCGTCAGGCTGCCCTCGGCGGCACGGGGCCGGTCGTGCTCGTCGTCGACAATGGCTGGGCCTCCGCTGCCCGCTGGGCGCAGCGCTCCCGCCTCATGGACCGCCTGATCGACGAGGCCGAAGGCCAGAGCCGGCCCGTGCTCGTGATCCCCACCGCCTTCACCGGCCGGCTGCCGGCGGCCCGGATCGAGGCCCCCGGGGCAGCGCGCACGGCTGCTGCAGCTCTCCAGCCGCAGCCCTTCGCACCCGATCGCATGGTGGCCGCAAGCGCCATCGAGACCGCGCTCGCCGGTCAGCCCGAGGCCAGCATCGTCTGGCTGACTGACGGCGTCGACCACGCAGAGGCCGCGCGCGGATTCATGGACAAGATCGCCGGGCTTTCCGGCGGCAAGCTGACCGTAATCGAGACCGGTGCCGGCGACGAGCCGATGGGCGTCGCGGCCAGTGTCGGCAATGGTGGACGGCTCGAGGCGGTGGTCGTGCGCACGGCCGGACCCCAGCGCGAGGGCGTGCTGCACGCGTTCTCCGCACGCGGGCAGAGGCTCGGCGAAGCGCCGTTCCACTTCTCGCCGGGCCAGTCCGTGGCGGAGGTGCCGTTCGATCTGCCGCTCGAGTTGCGCAACCAGGTCACGCGGATCGAGATCGCGGGCGAGCCTTCCGCTGGCGCAGTTCACCTGCTCGATGCGCGCTCCCAGTGGAACCGCATCGGCCTCATCTCGGGCGAAAGCCGCGAGCAGGCGCAGCCGTTGCTGGGGCCGCTCTATTACATTCAACGGGCCCTCGCGCCCTTCGCCGAGCTGGTCCAGCCCCAGGACGCCAATCTCGCCTCTGGCATCGATGCCGTGCTGGCGCGTAACGCTTCCATTCTGATGCTGGCGGACATCGGCACGCTGACGGGCGAAGCGAAGGCGCGGCTCGAGGAGTGGGTGAAGAAGGGCGGCGTTCTCGTCCGCTTCGCCGGACCGCGCCTGGAGAAGGGCGGCGACGACGAGCTGTTGCCGGTCGGCCTCAGAGCCGGTGGCCGCACACTCGGCGGTGCGCTGTCCTGGTCGACCCCGCAGCCCTTGGCCCCCTTCGGCGATGACAGCATCTTTGCCGGCCTGGCGATCCCGAGCGAAGTGACCGTCAATCGGCAAGTGCTGGCAGATCCCGCGCAGCTCGGGCCGTCCGTGAGCGTCTGGGCGCGGTTGGCGGACGGCACGCCACTGGTCACGGCCAGCCCGCTCGGCGACGGCCAACGCATCCTGTTCCACGTCACCGCCAACTCCGACTGGTCCAATCTGCCCCTTTCCGGCCTGTTCGTGGAGATGCTGCGCCGCATCGGCACCCTCGGCCGTTTGGCGGGCGGGACCGATGCCGCGGCAGCAGACACCGGCAACCGCGGCACGGCGACGACCGAGGCCAGCGTCCTGGCCCCCGTGCAGCTTCTCGACGGGTGGGGCGTACTGAAGCCGCCGCCGCCGACAGCACAGGCCATCTCCATCGCGAACTTGGCTAAGCTCACCCCAAGCGCGGAGCACCCGCCCGGATACTACGGCGCCCAGGGAGCCCCGCGCGCCCTCAACATCATCGCTCCCGATACCACGTTGAAACCCTTGCCCGGATTGCCGTCTTCCGCGGAGCGCCGGGCCTATGAGGATCAGGCCATGACGCCCCTGAAGCCGTCGCTGCTGGCGATCGCGCTCGGCCTGCTTTTCGCCGATATCATCGCCGTCGTCCTGCTGCAGTCGGGCGGTCTTCTCCTGCGGCCGCTGCGCCGGTCGGCAGGTGCCGCTGGCGCACTGGTGGTCGGCATCGCGCTGCTGCAGGCCGTCGCCCCCGGCGAGGCGCAAGCGCAAACCGCGCCCGTGCCCTCCAGGTCTGGCACGACAGCCAACAGCGACGCCCTGGCCCTGAAGGCTACCGGCAAAGTGACATTCGGCTATGTGCTGACTGGCGATCCCGGAACTGACGATATCAGCCGCAGCGGCCTTTCTGGCCTCGGCAAGGAGCTGGAGATGCGGACGGCGGTGGAGCCCGGCGAGCCGATCGGCATCAACATCGCCAGCGACGACATCGCCTTCTTCCCGATCCTCTACTGGCCTGTGCCGGCCGATGTCCGCACGCTGCCCGAGGCGACGCTCGCCAAGATCGACGCCTACATGAAGCAGGGCGGCATGATCATCTTCGATACCCGGGACTTCGGCCAGGGTGTGCCATTGGGCTTCAGCATCCAGGACAACAGTGGCGGCACGGCCCTGCAGCGGCTGCTCGGGCGGCTCGATATCCCCCGGCTCGAGCCAGTGCCCGAGGACCACGTGCTGACCAAGTCGTTCTATCTCCTGCGCTCGTTCCCGGGCCGCTGGGATGGCGGCCAGCTCTGGGTCGAAGCCGACATGAACGACAGCCTGTATGAACGCAAGGCGCGCCGGGCCGACGGTGTCTCGTCGATCCTGGTGACCTCGAACGACTTCGCCGCCGCCTGGGCCAAGGACGACCGCAACCGTCCGCTCTACCCGGTCGTTCCGGGGGGCGAAGGGCAGCGGGAGCATGCCTACCGCACCGGCGTGAACATCGTGATGTATGCACTGACCGGCAACTACAAGGCCGACCAGGTGCACGTGCCCGCCCTGCTCGAGCGGCTCGGACAGTGAGGCTGAAGCGCTGCTGATGAACTGGTCCATCGACTTCGCGCCGATTTTGCCGTGGCCCGTCATCGGGGCGGCGGCGGTCGTCGCCCTGCTGCTCATAGGGCTGCTGGCGTTCCGCCGGTGGCGCGGCACCGCACTGCGCGCGCTGGCGCTCGGTGCTCTGATCCTGGCACTCATGAACCCGACGCTGCGCCAGGAGGAGCGCGAGAACCTCGGCAACATCGCCATCGTGATCATGGACGAGAGCACGAGCAACACGCTCGCCGGCCGTCCGGAGCAAGCGCAGGCGATCCGCGCCGATGTCGAGGCGAAGCTCGGCAAAATTCCAGGGTTGCAGGTCCGCTGGGTCACCTCCTCGCGACCCGACGGCCAGGGCAGCTCCGGCACCACCCTCTTCGAGGATCTGAACAAAGCGCTCGCCAACACGCCGCCGGACCGGCTGGCCGGCGTCATCATGGTGACGGACGGTCAGGTCCACGACGTGCCGAAAAGCGCCGCCGCGCTCGGGTTCGACGCCCCGGTCCATACGCTGCTGACCGGCCGTCCCGAGGAGTTCGATCGCCGCATCGAGTTGCTGGTCGCGCCGAAGTACGCGATCGTCGGCCAGAGCCGCAACGTCGAGCTCGCCGTGCGCGAGACCGGCAAGCCCCAGGGCGGCCGCGAGCCGGTGACCCTGCGCGTGCGCCGCGAGGGGCGGGCCGATGAGATCCGGCGGGCCGAGGTCGGCCAGCGCGTGACGATCCCGATGCATTTCCCGCATGCCGGCCAGAACATCCTCGAGGTGGAGCTCGAGCCGGCCTCCGGCGAGCTGACGCCAGCCAACAACCGCGTCGTGATCGCGGCCGAGGGGGTGCGGGAGAACCTTCGGGTGCTGCTCGTCTCAGGTGAGCCGCATGCCGGCGAGCGGACCTGGCGCAACCTGCTGAAATCCGATGCCGCGGTCGATCTCGTGCATTTCACCATCCTGCGGCCACCGGAAAAGCAGGACGGAACCCCGATCCGGGAGCTGTCGCTGATCGCGTTCCCGACTCGCGAGCTCTTCAGCCAGAAGATCCGCGATTTCGACCTCATCATCTTCGACCGCTATCAGCATCGCGGTATCCTACAGCTGCTCTACTACGACAACATCGCCCGCTATGTGGAAAACCATGGCGGCGCGTTGCTCGTGGCGGCGGGCGATGACTACGCGGGGCAGATGAGCCTGGTACGGACGCCTCTCGCGCCCGTCCTGCCGGCGACGCCGACGGGGCGCGTGCTGGAGCAACCGTTCAAGGCGCGGCTGACGGAGGAAGGCGTCAAGCATCCAGTGACGCGCGACCTGCCGGGGGCGAACGAGAAGGACCCCGCCTGGGGCCGCTGGTTCCGGCAGGTCGATGTCAGGCCCGAGCGCGGCCGCACCGTCATGAACGGCGCCGAGGACAAGCCGCTCCTGGTTCTCGACCGCAAGGGCAAGGGCCGCGTCGCTCTGCTGACCTCTGATCACGCTTGGCTGTGGGCGCGCGGCTACGAAGGCGGCGGCCCGCACACCGATCTCCTGCGCCGCCTGTCGCATTGGCTGATGAAGGAGCCGGACCTCGAGGAGGAGCGGCTCACAGCATCAGCCAGGGGGCTGAAGCTCACCATCGAACGGCGCTCGATGGAGGACACTGTCCCCTCTGTGAGCGTGCTGGCCCCTGGGGGCGAGACGTCCGACGTCACGCTCGATGCGGCGGGCCCTGGTCTCTGGCGCACGACCATCGATGTGCGCGATCCCGGCCTCTACAAGATGCAGACCTCCGCTCCGACGGGCATGCTGACCGCGATCGCCCATGCGGGTGTCGAGGATCCGCGGGAGATGTCCGAGGTCACGGCCACGGATCAGAAGATGTCGCCACTCGCCCAGGAAACGGGAGGCGGTGTGTTCTGGACGCGTGGCGGCGGGTTGTTCGCCAGTAGCGATCCCGGCTCGGTCGAAGTTCCGCGCATTACGATGCTGTCCTCCGCGCGCGTGCTGGCCGGCTCCGGTTGGATGGGCCTCAAGGATCGCGAGGCCTACGTCACCCGCGGCGTGACGCTGACGCCCATGTTCACGGGGCTGATCGCCCTCGCGGCGCTCCTGTTCTTCATTGCCATGGCCTGGTGGCGCGAGGGGCGCTAGCCCCCTTCCCTCGCGCGGCCCCTGCGGTTTCGCATTACTGGTTCGCTGTCGCCCGTCTCGCGCGATGGCCCGTTGCGCGATAAGGTCCGCCCAACGAAAACGGCAAGCTGGACTTGCCGGCAACTGGCGGAGGCGACGGGGATGGCAGCGGCGAACACCGGGACGGTCGGATTCATCGGTATCGGCAATATGGGCGCTCCCATGGTGCGCTGCCTCGCCAAGGCCGGTCTTTCTGTCCTCATCCATGACGCACGCAGCGAAGCGACGGCACCCTTCCGCGCATCCGATCCGCTCATCCGTGTCGCCGACGGCCCGCGCGACATCGGCTCCACCTGCGAGATCGTGATCACCATGCTGCCGGACAGCAAGATCGTACGGGCAGCCGTGCTGGGGAGCGGTCAGGGCGAGGGCATAGCCACGACGCTGCGGCCCGGCTCCGTCATCATTGACATGAGCTCATCGTTTCCCCTCGATACCCGCGCCCTCGGCGAGGAGTTGGCCGTAAGGGATATTGGACTTGTCGATGCACCGGTTTCGGGCGGTGTTCCGAAGGCGGTCAGCGGCACGCTCGCCATCATGGCGGGCGGCGACGCGCATGTGCTGGACCGCGTGCAGCCGGTGCTCGAGACCATGGGAAGCGTTCATCGCACCGGGCAGCTGGGCTCCGGTCACGCGATGAAAGCGCTCAACAACTATGTGTCCGCAGCTGGTCTCATCGCCACCTGCGAGGCCCTGATCATCGGCCAACGCTTCGGGCTCGACGGTCACGCCATGACCAAGGTGCTCAACGCCTCCACCGGCCGCAACAATACGACGGAGAACAAGGTGGAGCGCTACATGCTGAACGGCCGCTTCGACTCAGGCTTCGCACTCGCCCTCATGCAGAAGGATGTCGGCATGGCGCGCGCGCTTGCTGACGAGCTTGGCATGGATGCCGAGGAGCTTGGACTCGTCGGCACGATCCTCGGCAAGGCGCTGGAGCGGCTCGGCCCGACGGCCGATCACACCGCCGTCTACGATTACGTCGCCAAGTGCCAGGGCTGATGGGCGCCAGCAATCGGCGACGCGGGTCTTTCCGGGGCTTTCGAGGCACCGGAAAGACATATGTGCGACATCGCGATCCGGGGCTTCGGTGACATCACCTCGCCCCGCAGGCGATCCTTACAGGAACGCGAACTTGGCGACGAACAATGCCGCCAGGATGGCAACTGCTGGCTTGATGTCGCCGAAGCGGCCAGCCAGAAGCTTGATCCCGGTATAGGCAATGAAGCCGAACGCGATGCCGTGCGCGATCGAAAACGTCAGCGGCATCGCTGCGACCGTGATGACCGCCGGCGCGTACTCCGTCGCATCGCTGAAATCGACTTCCTTGATCGCCGACATCATCAGGCACGCGACATAAACGAGGGCTGGCGCCGTCGCGAAGGCCGGGATCGAGCCCGCGAGCGGCGCGAAGAAGAGCGCTGCAATGAAGAGCACGGCGACGGTCACCGCGACGAGACCCGTCCGGCCACCAGCGTTCACGCCGGCTGCGCTCTCAATGTAGCTGGTCGTCGTCGACGTGCCGATCGCGGCACCGGCCATCGCGGCAGTCGAGTCCACGGTCAGCGCGCGCCTGACACGCGGCAGCTTTCCGTCTGGGCCAACGAGCCCCGCCTTGTGCGCAACGCCGAGCAGCGTGCCGGTGTTGTCGAAAACGTCGACGAAGAAGAACGTGAAGACGATCGCGATGAGGCCGACCTCGAGCGCACCCATGATGTCGAGCTTCAGGAAAACCGGCGCAACTGAAGGAGGCAGAGAGACGACCCCACCGAATTCATTGAGACCGAGCGCAATGCCGGCTGCGGTGACGGCAAGAATGCCGATGATGATTGCACCCGGAACCTTGCGTGAATCCAGTGCCACCATGAGCAGGAAGCCAATGACCGCCAGTGCCACCGGCAGGGTCTTGAGATCACCCATGGTGACGAGCGTCGCCGGGCTCGCCTGAATGATGCCGGCGCTTTTCATGCCGATGATCGCCAGGAACATACCGATGCCGGCGGCCGTGGCGAACTTCAATGAGAGCGGGATGCTGTCGATAACCCATTCGCGAATGCGCGTCAGGCTCACGAGCAGGAACAGAATGCCTGAAAGGAACACGGCGCCCAGCGCGGTTTCCCAGCTATGGCCCATGCCCTTGACGACGCCATAGGTGAAATACGCGTTCAGCCCCATGCCTGGCGCAAGCGCGATCGGGTAATTGGCATAAAGCCCCATGAATGCGGATGCGAACGCGGCCGCGAGACAGGTCGCCACGAAAACGGCGCCGAGATCCATCCCCGCATCGCTCAGAATTTGCGGATTGACGAAGATGATGTAGGCCATCGTCATAAAGGTCGTGAAACCGGCCACAATCTCCGTGCGAACGGTTGTGCCGTGCTTCTCCAGCTCGAAGTAGCGCTCCAGCAAAGGTGCCTCCTGTCTCGACTCGAATGCGTCGGTCGCGACATTATCCGTTCGGGATCGCGCAATACAGATCTGGAATGTCACGCCGCATTGAAAGAACCGGCGGCCTTCCGGTCGATGCACGGCCGATCTGCGCCAGAGATACCTGATCTCAGCATCCAAAACTCGGCCTGAGAATGCGATAGCGGTAGGGCCATGCTGGAAACAGGAGCCAAGGTCCGACGATCCAATCCACCGAGCACCGGGCGAGATCCCACGCGTGGCATCGGGACAAGGGCTTGAGTGATCCGGGAGGGGCGCACCGGGTTATACACAGGACACCACCCACAGCCCGATTACCGCGCTGTCGCTCCTCTCTTGTAGAATTGATTAGAAAGGCGTTAACTCCGGAGAGATTTTACTCACCTATTCGTAGGGATGCTGATTTGATGAGATTTCCAATCCAAATTCCTCTTTATTTACCAATCTAGATCATTTAAAGGGCCTGTTAGAATACGAGCTGGGGGGCTGGTTGCCCAACAAGCGAGGGTAGCGTGAAACGGACCGTACGAAGAAAGGATGCGAAACTGATGGCCGGCGTGAATGTCGACAAGATGTCTTTGAAGGAGTTGCTCGACCTGGAGGCCAAGGTCGAGAAAGCGATTGCCAATGCGCGCGATCGTGAGCGCTCCGAAGTGAAGCAGAAGATTGAGGCCATCGTTCAGAACGCCGGCTTTTCCGTAAATGAGCTGTTTGGCGGTCGTGGCCCGGTTGCCAAAACGCGCACGGTTGCGGCCAAGTACGTCAATCCCGATAACCGCGCCGAGACGTGGACGGGTCGCGGGCGCAAGCCGCGCTGGCTGACGGCAAAGCTCGACAAGGGCGCCAAGCTGGAAGATTTCGCTGTCCGTTGAGATTGCAGAAATTATGGCGTTGAAGGGGCGTTCGGGCCAATGGCACGGCGCCCTTTTCCTTTTCTGGCGACCGGGTGACATCTCTGCTGCATTTACGATGCCAAAGCGTCCTTGGCTCGTCGCCCCGGGAACCGGCTCCCATTTTAGCACTCACCCCTTGACAGTGCTAAACTGCCGCGACATATAGCCCATGACCTGATACATCTTCCTCGGACGTTTTTACGGGAAGAGTACCGGTCCGCCGGCCCGGTTTCCCTGTTGGGATTCCGCAGCGACCTGGCAGCAAACGCATATCACCATCTGAATTCAGGAGGCTGAACCCATGAAGTTTCGCCCTCTCCAAGATCGCGTCCTCGTTCGCCGTATCGAAGAGGACACCAGAACGGTGGGCGGCATCATCATTCCCGACACTGCAAAAGAAAAGCCGATGCAGGGCGAGGTCATCGCTGTCGGACCCGGCGCGCGCGATGACTCTGGAAAGCTCATTCCATTGGATATTCGCGTCGGCGAGCGCGTTTTGTTCGGCAAATGGTCGGGCACTGAGGTGAAGATCGACGGCGAGGATCTTCTGGTCATGAAGGAGAGCGATATTCTCGGCGTTCTGGAAGGAAAAGAGCCGGTACGCGCCGCTGCCTGATGGCGGCGCAATGCGACGAAGCGGGACATCCCCGTCGCTCCCGTCCCGGACAATCGCAATGTCTGGCGAGCTTCGATAACCACCAATAGCGGAGTAGCTTCAAATGGCAGCGAAAGACGTCAAGTTTTCGCAAGAGGCCCGTGAGCGCATGTTGCGCGGTGTCGATATCCTGGCCAATGCCGTCAAAGTCACGCTCGGTCCGAAAGGGCGCAATGTCGTCATCGAGAAATCATTCGGCGCTCCACGCATCACCAAGGATGGCGTGACCGTCGCCAAGGAAATCGAACTCGAGGACAAGTTCGAGAACATGGGCGCCCAGATGGTGCGCGAGGTTGCATCGAAAACGGCCGACCTGGCCGGCGATGGCACCACCACCGCAACCGTCCTGGCGCAAGCCATCGTGCGCGAGGGCGCCAAGTCGGTGGCCGCCGGCGCCAACCCGATGGACCTGAAGCGGGGCATCGACCTCGCGGTCAACAAGGTCGTCGAGGAGCTGCGCACCAAGGCGAAGAAAGTCACGTCCAACGACGAAATCGCCCAGGTCGGCACCATCTCGGCCAATGGTGACGCGGAGATCGGCCGCATCCTTGCGGAGGCGATGAAAAAGGTCGGCAACGAAGGCGTGATCACCGTTGAGGAGGCCAAGAGCCTCGATACCGAGCTCGACGTGGTCGAGGGCATGCAGTTCGACCGGGGATACCTGTCTCCCTATTTCATCACCAATGCCGAGAAGATGACGGTCGAGCTCGACGAGCCCTTCATCCTCATCCACGAGAAGAAGCTGAGCTCGCTGCAGGCCATGCTGCCCGTCCTCGAGGCGGTCGTGCAGTCGTCAAGGCCGATCCTCATCATCGCGGAGGATGTCGAGGGCGAGGCGCTGGCGACGCTGGTCGTCAACAAGCTGCGCGGTGGTCTGAAGGTGGCGGCCGTTAAGGCGCCGGGCTTCGGCGACCGGCGCAAGGCCATGCTCGAGGACATCGCGATCCTCACGGGCGGCACGGTCATCTCCGAGGACCTCGGCATCAAGCTCGAGAACGTGACTCTGAACATGCTCGGCCGCGCCAAGCGCGTGTCTATCGACAAGGATAATACCACAATCGTCAGTGGTGCCGGTGAGAAAGCCGACATCGAAGCGCGCGTGAAGCAGATCAAGACGCAGATCGAGGAGACGACCTCCGATTACGACCGCGAGAAGCTGCAGGAGCGGCTAGCCAAGCTCGCCGGCGGCGTCGCTGTGGTGAAAGTCGGCGGTGCGACCGAGGTCGAGGTCAAGGAGCGCAAGGACCGTGTCGACGACGCGCTGCACGCGACCCGTGCGGCAGTCGAGGAAGGCATCGTCCCCGGCGGTGGCGTTGCCCTCGTCCGCGCGGCCAAGGCACTGGAGAACATCGAGGTCGATAACGAAGACCAGAAGGTCGGCGTCAACATCGTACGCCGCGCGCTGATGGCGCCAGCCCGCCAGATCTTCACGAACGCTGGCGAGGATGGCTCGATCGTGGTCGGCAAGATCGTCGAAAACGCCAAGTACACCTTCGGCTACAACGCCCAGACCGGCGAGTATGGCGACCTCGTGGCCCAAGGCGTGATCGATCCGGCCAAGGTCGTGCGCCATGCGCTGCAGGACGCGGCGTCCGTCGCCGGACTGCTGATCACGACGGAAGCCATGGTTGCCGAGCTGCCGAAGAAGGAATCCGGCATGCCAGCGATGCCGGGTGGCGGCGGTATGGGTGGCATGGATTTCTGAGCCACCCCCTACCACGGCGCATCTGTCTCGGAAGCCCCGTTCCTCGACCGGGGCTTTCTTTCGCCCATCAGCCAATCCTCATACTGCAATCACGACCCCGGCGTTTCCAGCCTAGCCGATCGCACGCGGGCGGGATTGCCCATCACCGTCGCGCCTGCTGGAACATCCCGGGTCACGCCACTCGCCGCCCCGATGATGGCGTCGCTCCCCACGGTAATGCCGGGAAGAAGGATCGCCCCTGATCCGATCCAGACATTCTGGCCGATCCGCACAGGCTTGCCGTTTTCAAGCCCCTGCCGCCGCAGGCCCGGGTCGCGCGGATGGTCTGCCGTCAGGATATGCACGTAGGTACCGATCTGGCAGCGGTCGCCGATCTCGATGCCGACGACGTCGAGGAGCACGCAGCCGAAATTGGCGAACACATCGCGGCCGATGCGAATGTTGTAGCCGTAGTCGCAGTAGAAGGGCGGGCGCAGGACCACGCCTTCACCGACAGAGCCCAGCAGCTCT
>JAEZHL010000088.1 GCA_023416575.1 Pseudomonadota bacterium | reverse complement strand
CGATCAAGAAGGAGATCGAGGAGATCAAGGCTGACAAGTCGATCCCCGATAAGGAAAAGGAGCAGATGCTCAAGGAGATGCAGGACGCCCTGGACACGACGCCGGCGCTTGAGCATCCAGAGAACGTTGACATCGTGAAGAAGCACCGCGCCGAGATCGACAAGGCGCTTCAGTAGCATACCGGAGAAGAGATGCAGGATCGGGTCGCGCGAGACGATATGGCAGCCGCGGGTCTTCGGGAGACCCGCCGGGGCGCGATCGCGATCCTGACACTCGATCGGCCCGACGCCCGCAACAGCCTGTCATTGGCGTTGCTGCGGGCACTTGGCGAGGCGATTGCCCGCGTTTCGGCTGACGACGAGGTCAGGGCGGTGGTCCTGGCCGCCAACGGTCAGGCGTTCTCGGCGGGGCACGATCTCAAAGAGCTCACGGCTCACCGCGCCGACGCCGACGGCGGCCTCGCATTCTACACGATGGCCATGGAGACGTGCTCCGGCGTCATGCAGGCCATCCTGGCTTCGCCGAAGCCATTCATCGCCGCCGTACATGCCACGGCGACGGCGGCCGGTTGCCAGCTCGTTGCGACCTGCGATCTCGCGGTTGCGGCCGAGGAAGCGCGGTTCGCAACGCCCGGCGTCAACATCGGCCTGTTCTGCTCGACACCGATGGTCGCCCTGTCGCGCAATGTGCCGCGGAAACGTGCGATGGAAATGCTGCTGCTCGGCGAGATGCTGCCGGCGCACGAGGCTGCCGCGTATGGGCTCGTCAACCGGGTGGTCCCGCGCGACCGCGTGCTGGACGAGGCGCTCGCAATGGCAGAGCTGATCGCTTCGAAATCACCGCTGACCGTCGCCATCGGCAAGGAGGCGTTCTATGCCCAGGCCGAGATGCCGACCGCCGAAGCCTACTCCTATGCCGCCGACGTCATGGTCCGCAACATGATGGCCCGTGATGCGGAGGAGGGGATCTGCGCATTCGTCGAGAAGCGCGAGCCCAAATGGCAGGGGTGCTGACGTGCAGCTGCGCCTCGGTCTGCTCACGCTCGGCGTATCCGATATGCCTCGCGCGCGGCGCTTCTACGAGGCCATGGGTCTCCGGGCATCCGGCATCAGCAAAGCTGACGTCACCTTCTTTCAGCTCGGGAACGTAATTCTTTCGCTGTTCGGCCGCGGCGATCTCGCCAGCGATGCCAACGTGCCCGACGCCGGACCGCAGGGATTTTCCGGTGTCAGCCTGGCCTGGAACGTCGGCAGCGAGCGCGAGGTCGACGAGGCGTTGGCGCAAGCGGTGGCGAGCGGCGGCCGGCTCGTCAAGACCGGGCAGAAGGTTTTCTGGGGCGGATATTCCGGCTATTTCTCTGATCCGGACGGCCACCTCTGGGAGGTCGCCTACAACCCGTTCTTTCCACTCGACCCTACAGGACGCGTTTCTCTGCCCGACGATTCAGAGAGCCCGACGAGCACCGGCTGATGGCCCACGAAACCTATTCCGACGACCTCATTGCATCGATCCTGCGCGAGAACACTTCCATCGCGATGGTCGGGGCTAGCGCCAATACGAGCCGACCCAGCTACTTCGCGATGAAGTACCTTCTCGGCAAAGGCTACCGTGTCGTGCCCGTCAATGTCGGCCACGCCGGCCAGCAGATCCTGGGGCAAACGGTCTACGCGACGCTGGCGGACGTGCCGGCGCCAATCCAGTTGGTCGATATCTTCCGCAACTCCGAAGCTGCGCTCGACATCACGCGCGAGGCCATCGCTGAGCGCGACCGCCTGGGCGTACGGGTCGTGTGGATGCAACTCGGTGTGCGTAACGAGCAGGCCGCGGCCGAGGCAGAGGCCGCCGGCCTGCAAGTCATCATGAACCGCTGCCCCAAGATCGAGTACGGGCGCCTGTCGGGCGAGATCGGTTGGGCCGGGGTCAGCACCGGGCGCATTTCCAGCGTGCGGCCGAAGCTGTCGCCCAACGGGGTGCAGAGCCACTTGATCGGCGACCGGAACTGAACCGGGCCGAGTGGGGCCCGTTACGTCCGGTCCTCTTCCTCTTCTGCCGGTTGCAGAATGTTGCACAGTTCGGCGACCCGGCCGCTTGGCTGCCGGTGAAGCTGACGCCCGAGGACATCGTCCTCGTTGAGCCAACCAAAGGCTTCCTCCAGCTCCTCTGCGGTGGCGCCGGTCGCCAGGACCGCGACGATCAGATCATCCTCAACAGGTCCGAGGATTGCGATAACGTCCTCGCGCGTCATGGTCATGCTGGTTGTGCTCCTGCACCACCGAAAGGTGTTCTGAGCGACTGTCGCGCCGCTCCGGCAATTACCGCTTGCCGAACGGAAACAGTCGAGGTCTCGGAAGGTTCAGTCGCGTGGGACTCCGAGGCCGCCCAGGTGAGCCCGCCAGACCATTACCGCGCCTCGACGATCCCCGAATCAATCAGCCGCCGATGGAAGCGGAGAATTTCACCCTGCTCCCCGCAGGTGTAATACCGCCCGCCACAGAGTGACAGCAGGCGTAGGCGCTCGCGATAGGATTCGGGCAGTGACAGCCCGGCTGCATCCAGAATGACCGCGCCGAGATAAGGGACGTCGACGGCGCTCTCGGTCGGCAGGTCCGGCGGAACGAAGTTGATACCCTCGACGGCATAGAAGGTGAGGAAGCCAACCGAATCCTTCTCGAGCACCACGTCTTCCGCCTCGAGGCTTTCGTCGAAGCCCAGCAGCACCCGCGTCGATACGGGGTGATGATCGCCGTAGCGGACGATCAGGATCGGCTCGCCAGGAAAGCGACGGCTGAGTTCGGCCTTCAGCTCGTCGTAGTCCTTCTTCGCCAGGGCGAGCCGCCGCAGGTACTCGTGCATTTCGGGATGGGTGCCCGGCCCGCCACCGGGGACGTCCTCCTCCGGCAGATACGTGATGTGATAGGGCCAGTGGGTGGACATCGTCTGGATGTAGGTGAACAGCGGCTGGTCGGAGCGGGCGACGTGGCGCTCCATCTCGCTGAGCGCGTTGCGGTAGTAGAAGGCATCACGCTCGCTGACCGACGTGGCGCCCTGGTCCTTCAGGTCGAAGATTTCAGGCAGGCCGATGCTCGCGTAGAAGCGGTCGTTCGACACGAAATTGCGCAACATCGGATAGAACACGACGTTGCGGTAGCCACAGCGCGCCAGAACCTGGGGCAGCGTATCCTTCACCTTGCCAGCCATCAGGAGTTGCACGAATGAGCGCATCCCGCCGAGGGAGTAGGTCGAGATGCCGGCCAGCAGCGAGAACTCGGTCAGCCAGGAAGCGCCGCCATAGGTCTCGACACGGAGCTTATGCAACCTCCCGTCGCCGGACTCGAAGAACGAGTCGAGTGCCCGGTCGTAATGGAGCTGGGGGAAATAGCTCGGTGGCACCACTGATTCCTGATGGATCAGGACGATGTGCGGCCGCTGACCGGCTGGCTCGCATCGGCTCGGCACCTGGAATGGCGGCGCGTGCGCCCGTGTGGCGGCTTCGAGCAGCTGGCCCCGCCACAACGTCTCGAGCGTCTCCGGCCACGACGTGAAGAAGAACGTGAGGTACTGGCCCGCATACGCAAATTCAGTGTGACGCCGCTCGCCCTTGGCCACAGCTGCTCCGTAGGCGATGGTTGCGAATACGGCCGCGGCGAGGGCTGCGTGGCGTCGTTGCACCCGGCTGCCGTCGATCAGGTACGCCAGCGCACCGGCGAGGATGACGGCGAAAATCGTGATCAGGATGGCCAGGAAATAGCGGCGGTAGTCGTACCAGAGGTAGGTCACCGTCGACCACGAGTTGAGATAGAAGAGCAGGTCATAGGCGTGCATGACCATGTTCATCTTCTTCAGCTTGATGCTGGCGCCGAGCACGATGGCGAGCGCAAATCCTGCGACGAGGACCACGGCGAAGAGAACACGGCGGGTCAGCAGGACGACGACGGCGGCCAAGAACAGGCAGGTTGTGAGCGCGAAGAGCGATGTCGCCGGTCCGCCCTCAGTGCCCCAACGGAGCGCGAGGACGAAAAGCGCGATGAGGCCCGCAGCGAAATAGGCCGTCGTCGGCGTGAGCTGCCGGATGCTGCGGTAGGCGCGCGACGGCCGTAAGAGAAGTCCGACGAACTGGTCTGCCATCATGGATACCGGCGGGACTGACAAGAAACTGTCATCGAACACGATAGCCGTTTGATGGCGGAGCGGTGATCACCTGCCATTCTAGGTAAGCAATGCGTTAAGGGGCTCTTCCGGCGACCGGGCCGCCGGAAGAGCAGATCGTCAGATGACGCGGTTCGGATAGAAGTAGTCGACCAGGAACATCGGGATCGCTGGTACATACGTGCACAGGAAGAGCACGAACAGCAGGACACCGATGAACGCGAGGTTGACCTTCGAGGTCTCCCAGACATCCGACCTGGCGATCGAGCAGGCTGTGATGAGCACGCTCGCGACCGGCGGCGTCTGCTGGCCGATGGCGAGGTTGAGGGTCAGCACCAGACCGAAGTGCACCGGATCGATGCCGACCGTCTGAATGAGCGGCACGATGATCGGAACGACGAGGATGATCGCCGCAGCCGAGTGCAGGAAGAAGCCGAGCACCAGGAAGAAGATGTTCAGCATGAACAGGATCACGTACTGGTTGCTGGAAACCGACGTAATCCACAGTGCGAGCTCCTGCGGCACGCGCGCGACCGTGAGATAGTCGCCCATCAGGATCGAGGCGGCGACGAGCAGCATGACGACCGCCGTCTGCATGCCGCCGTCGAGCATGGCAGCCTTGAGCAGTCGAAAATCGAATTCGCGATACCAGAGCGCCACCAGCACCGACGCGAGAACAGCCAGACCAGCTGCTTCGGTGGCCGTCGCGAGGCCCGTGAAGATGCCACCCAGGATGATGACGGGCAGCAGCAGGCACGGAATGGCGTCGACGAAGGTCTTCTTCACGTTCGAGAGTGCGAAGGCCTCCTCGACCGGGAAATTGTAGCGGCGGGCGAAGATATAGGCGACCAGCATCATGCCGCCGCCGCCGATCAGCCCCGGGATGAAACCGGCGATGAACAGCTGCTCGACGGAAGTGCCCGCCGAGATCGCGTAAAGGATCATCGGGATCGAGGGTGGGATGATGATTGCCAGCGACGCCGAGGAGGAGGTCACCGCAGCGGCGAACTCCTTGGAATAGCCCTTTCGCTTCATTTCGGGGATCATGACCGATCCCATGGCGGCCACGTCGGCGACGGCGCTGCCCGAGATCTCCGCAAAGATCAATGAGACGCCGATGTTGACCATGGCGAGCCCGCCCCGGACGAAGCCGATCAGAGCGGAGACGAACGCAATCAGCCGCCGGGAAATCCCGCCGGCATTCATGATCGCACCAGCCAGCACGAACATCGGGATTGCGATCAGCGAGAAACTGGTTGCGCCACGGAACATCTCGATGGCGATGGAGGTGAGGCCATCGAGCCCCTGGGAGCCGATGCCGATCACGGCGGCGATGGCGAGTGCAACGGCGATCGGCACGTTGATGAGGATCATCGCCACCATGGCGACGAACATGATGAGGAGCAGCATCGGATCACGTCCTCTCGGGCACGTATTCGGGGTGCTCGAGCGATCGTCCCTCAAGCATGGAGCGCCAGTAGGCGGGCAGGCTTATCAGCTCGCAGATGATGAAGAGCGCCGCTCCGATCGGGATGACCGATTGCGTCAACATGATCGGCACCCAGGGCAAGCTGACGAGGCTGTCACCGCCGACGACGGCGAGCACCTCGATACCGGTCCAGGCGAGCAGCAGGAAGAAGCCGAGCACCAGGACCTCGGACACGGCAACCGCGGTCATCCGCGCGTTGAGGGGGAGGCGTAGCAGCAAGCCATCAAACCCGATGTGCCGGCGCTTCAGCGCTGCCAGCGCGGCGCCGTAGTAAGTGACCCAGGCCAGCAGGATCGAGGCGACCTCGTCATACCAGACGAGTGAGGCGCCGAACTTACGTGTGAAGACGGCGACGATGACGACGACCGTGAGCACGATCATCAGGAAGATGACGGTCCATTGCAGGAGCTCGTCGAGCGTTCTTCGAAGAGTGGTCATAGGAGAAGGACAATCAACCCAATTTGAGCGCGGAAGGCTACTCTCAGCCGGATGCGCTGATCTGCGGATGCGCAGATTGCTCGGCCGGTAGATCCTGCCGCTCGGTTGCATTTCGGGAGCGATGGTGCTGCCGGCAGTTGTCGCAGCCGGCAGCATAGCAACTGAGAGCCAGCGACCCTTACTGCGCCAGCGCCTGGATCTCTTTGATGATGTCGGCGCCGCCGCTGACCTGCTTCCCGAACTCTTCGTAAATGGCGGTGGAGCTCGCGATGAAGGCGTCCTTGTCGACCTCGTTCGGCTTCATCTCCGAGGCCTTGACCATCTTTTCGAGCAACTCGGTGTCGAGCTTGTCGGCGAGATCGCGGACGAACTCCTCCGTCTCCTTGCCGGCTACGGCGAGCGCCTTCTGAACGTCAACAGGCCACTTCTCGAACTGGGATGGGGAGGCGACGAGCCAAGCCGGCGAGAAAACGTGGCCGGAGAGGGAGATATACTTCTGCACCTCGAAGAACTTGCCGCCCCAGATCTGCGGGTAGGGGTTCTCCTGGCCATCCATCACGCCCGTCTTGAGCGCGGTGAAGACCTCGCCGTACGCCAGGGGGCTCGGGTTGGCGCCATAGGCCTGGAACATCTTCACCCGCCACTCGCCCTGCGGCACCCTGAGCTTGATGCCCTTGAGGTCCTCGGGCTTCACGATCGGGCGCACGTTGTTGGTGATGTGGCGGAAGCCGTTTTCCCACGTGCCGAGGATGAGGACGCTTCTGGCCTTACCGGCAGGGATGAAGATCTTGTCGTTGAGCTTCTCGACCACCCGCTTCATGTGCTGGCGGTCCTTGATGATGTAGGGCATCTCGAAGACGCCGAATTCCGGCGCCACCGACGACATGATCGTGGAGGGGACCCAAAGCTGAAGCTGGTTCAGCTTCAGCTTCTGGAACATGTCGCGGTCGCTGCCGAGCTGGCTCGACGGGAACACCTGGATGGTGGCCTTGTCGCCGAGCTTGGCGTTGGCCCGTCGCGCGAACTCGTCAGCGGACTGGGCGATAAGTGAGCCCGGCTCGGCCACGTGACCAAGCTTCAGCTCGATCTTCTGCGCCAGGGCGCCGCTGGCCGACAGCAGCACGGCGGCTGCTGCGGCAGCAAAAGTCAGTCTGGGAAGCATCCTCGGTTTCCTCCGCTAGCATTTTTTGCCTTGGCCCTTCCGGGCTCAGATCGGCATACTAGCGAGAGTGGAACCGAATGCCAGCATTTCAGATACCTGACTGACAATTCAGATACTTGACTGAAAGGGGGGCGCAGGCGCGCCCGCCATCAGGTCGCGCTGCTGGTTTCCCTCATGTACTCCATGGCGGCCTGGACGCCGCCCGGCTTGTGGGGAACGCCGGCGAGCGCGAGGCCCATCTCGACGCCGGTGAGAGCGCCGAGAACCGTGAGGTCGTTGGTATCCCCGAGGTGTCCGATGCGGAACACCTTGCCCGCGAGCTTCGTCAGGCCGGTGCCGAGGGACATATCGAAACGCTCGAGCACGATCTGCCGGAACCGGTCGGCATCGTGGCCCTCGGGCATCAGGACGGCGGTGAGCGAGGAGGAATAGCACTCGGGGTCGCGGCACAGGATCTCGAGCCCCCATGCGCGGACCGCGCGCCGGGTCGCCTCCGCGTGGCGGTCGTGCCGGGCGAAGACGCGCTCCAGGCCTTCCTCGTGCAGCATGTCGATGGCTTCCGCGAGGCCGTAGAGCATGTTGGTGCCCGGCGTGTACGGGAAGAAGCCGTTCTTGTTGTGCGGCAACATCTCCGCCCACGACCAGAACAGCTTGGGCAGATTGGACGAGGCAGACGCGGCGAGCGCCTTTTCGGAAACCGCGGTGAAGGACAGGCCTGGCGGCAGCATCAAGCCCTTCTGCGAGCCGGAAACCGTGACGTCAACGCCCCACTCGTCATGGCGGTAGTCGATGGAGCCCAACGAGGAGATGGTGTCGACGAGCAGCAACGCCGGGTGAGAGGCGGCATCGATCGCCTTGCGCACGGCGGCGATGGGCGAGACGGCGCCTGTCGAGGTCTCGTTGTGGACGACGCAGACGGCCTTGATGGTGTGCGCCTTGTCCTCGCGCAGCCGCGTCTCGATGGCAGCCGGATCGGCGCCGGAGCGCCAGTCGGAGGCGATGAACTCGGCTTCCAGCCCGAGCTTCTCGGCCATCTTCTTCCAGAGGGTCGCGAAGTGACCGGTCTCGAACATGAGCACGCGATCACCGGCGGACAGGGTGTTGGTGAGAGCGGCTTCCCATGCGCCGGTTCCGGACGCCGGGTAGATGATGACCTGGCCGGTGGTCTTGAAGATGGTGCGGATTCCCTCCAGCACCCGCTTGCCGAGCATCTGGAACTCCGGACCCCGGTGATCGATGGTGGGCATCGCGATGGCGCGCAGAATCCGGTCGGGTACAGGTGTGGGCCCTGGGATTTGCAGGAAATGGCGACCAGCCCGGCGCGGCGCATTGGACATTGTCAAAGTCTCCGGTCCAGCGGTTATGTCTCGTAGTCTTGCTGCTTCAGGTGCTTGTATGCCATCGAGGTCCCAACCTTCAAGCCATGCAACCAACCGAGCTTCCAGGAGACTGAAGAAACTGATGAACGTGCATGTCCCGGCAAATCGCGGGCTCGCCGAGCGGCTTCGCCGCGAGATCCAGGGCGAGGTGCTGTTCGACCGCTTCAGCCGCGGTCGCTACGCGACGGATGCTTCCATCTACCAGATCGAGCCCGTGGGCGTCGTTGTGCCGCGAACCGACGAGGACGTGCGTGCGACGCTGGAGATCGCACGGGCCGAGGGTGTGCCGGTGCTCGCGCGCGGCGGTGGCACGTCGCAGTCGGGCCAGACGGTCGGCCGCGCCGTGGTCATCGACTATGCGAAGCATCTCAACCGCGTGTTGGAGGTCGATCGGGAGCAGGGCACCTGCGTCGTCGAGCCGGGCATTCCGCTGGACGAGCTCAATCGGCAGCTCAAGTCGACGGGCTGGTGGTTCCCGGTCGACGTTTCGACGGCGAGCCGCGCAACCATCGGCGGCATGACCGGCAACAACTCCTGCGGCACGCGCTCGCTCCGCTATGGCATCATGCGGGATAACGTGATCGCCATCGACGCGCTGCTGGCGGACGGGACCGCGGCGAGATTCGCGGAACTGGCCTCGCGCAATCCGGAAGGGGAAGCGGGCGCGGCACTGATGCGGGCGCTCATCGCGTTCGGTGAGCGCGAGGCGGCGCACATCGGCCATGCGTTCCCGGAGGTGTCACGCCGGGTCGGCGGCTATCTCATCGACGCGCTCGTGCCGGGCGGCGAGCCGCTCAATCTCGCGACGCTGCTGGTCGGCTCGGAAGGGACGCTGGCGCTGTCGCGCCGCATCAAAGTGAAGCTCGCGCGTCAGCCCCGTAACAAGGCGCTGGGCATCTGCCATTTCCCGCGCTTCCGTCAGGCGATGGAGGCGGCGCAGCATATCGTCAAGCTGGGCCCCGTTGCCGTCGAGGTGGTCGATCGCACGCTGATCGAGCTGGCACGCGACATCGCCATGTTCCGGCCGGTCATGGACACCTACGTGCGGGGCGAGCCCGACGCGCTGCTGCTGACCGAGTTCGCCGAGGATGATCAGGCCGAGAACCTGCGCCGCCTCGAGCAGCTCGATGAGCTGATGGGAGACCTGGGGCATCCGGGGAGCGTCGTGAAGGTCGCCGATCCCGCCGGCCAGAAGGCGGTGTGGGAGGTGCGCGCGGCGGGCCTCAACATCATGATGTCGATGAAGAGCGAGGGCAAACCCGTCTCTTTCATCGAGGACTGTGCCGTGCCGCTGGAGCACCTTGCCGACTATACCGAGCGGCTGACCGCCGTTTTCGAGAAGCACGGCACGCGTGGCACCTGGTACGCGCACGCGTCCGTCGGCTGCCTGCACGTGCGGCCGGTCTTGAACCTGAAGCTCGAGAAAGACGCCAAGACCATGCGCGCCATTGCCGAGGAGGCATTCGCGCTGGTGAAGGAATACAAGGGCGCGCACTCGGGCGAGCACGGCGATGGCCTCGTGCGCTCCGAATTCCACGAGCTCATGTATGGGCGGAAGACCGTCGAGCTGTTCGAGGAGGTGAAGGACACCTTCGATCCGGCGGGGATCATGAACCCGGGCAAGATCGTCCGCAGCCCGCGCATGAACGACCGCACGCTGTTCCGTTACAAGCCGGACTACCGCGTACCCGACTTTCCGACCGTGCTCGACTGGTCGGCCTATCCAGGAGCCGGCACGGGTTTCCAGGGCGCGGTCGAGATGTGCAACAACAACGGCGAATGCCGGAAGCTCGATGGCGGCGTCATGTGCCCGAGCTATCGCGTCACCCGCAACGAGCGGGACGTCACGCGCGGCCGCGCCAATACGCTTCGGCTCGCCATTTCCGGCCAGCTCGGACCCGACGCGTTCGCCAGCGACGAGATGTTGGAGACGCTGAAGCTCTGCGTGTCCTGCAAGGCGTGCCGCCGCGAGTGTCCGACCGGTGTCGACATGGCGCGGATGAAAATCGAGGTCGCCGCCGCATCGGCAAAGCGGCGCGGGGTGCCGCTGAAGGACCGGCTGATCGCGCACCTTCCGCATTATGCGCGCTTTGCCGCACGCCTGGCGCCGTTGATGAACGTGCGCAATTCCGTTCCCGCGCTGGCGCGGATCATGGAGCGTCTGACCGGCTTCACAGCGAAACGGCCGCTGCCCACATGGACGCGGAGTCCGTTCTCGCCGGCATCCTCGGCCGCTTCTCGTGCCGGGGCCAGCGCGCAGGTGGAGCGTGGCGAGGTGGCTCTGTTCGCCGACACGTTCAACACGTACTTCGAGCCCGACAACCTGCACGCTGCCGTGGAGGTGCTGGAGCGGCTCGGGTACCGGGTGAGCTTCGTCAAGCCGCTCAGTGGCAGCCGGCCGGTCTGTTGCGGCCGCACCTTCCTGTCGGTCGGGCTGGTCGATCAGGCGCGGGCGGAAGCGCGGCGGTTGCTGGATGCAGTGGCGGATTTCGCGGCCCGTGGGGTGCCGGTGATCGGACTGGAGCCCTCCTGCCTGCTGTCGCTCAAGGACGAGATCCCGGCCTTGCTTCCCGGCCCGGATGCGAAAAAGGCAGCGGAGAATGCGTGGTTGTTCGAGGAGTTTCTGGCGCGTGAGATCGATGCCGGCCGGTTGACCGGTCCTCTGGGCCGGCACGCGGGGCATATGCTGCTCCACGGGCACTGCCACCAGAAGTCCTTCGGCGCCATGCCGGCAGTCGGCAAAGTCCTGGCTCAGGTCGAGGGTCTGACGGTCGAGGTCGTGCAGTCGAGCTGCTGCGGTATGGCCGGTGCCTTCGGATATGGTGCCGAGACCTACGATGTCTCGGTTGCCATGGGCGAGCTGTCGCTGCTACCCGCAGTCCGCAACGCCCCATCCGATGCCATCATCGCGGCAGATGGCTTCTCGTGCCGCCACCAGATCACCGACTGCACGGGCCGCAAGCCGCGTCACGTGGCGGTCGTGCTGA
>JAEZHL010000045.1 GCA_023416575.1 Pseudomonadota bacterium | reverse complement strand
TTCCGCCCGGATCGTCCCGTGGTCCGTGACGACGCCGCTGACGCGGCCCTTCTCCTTCGTGATGCCGGTGACAGCGACGCCCTCGATGATGCGGGCGCCCCGTTGGCGCGCACCCTTAGCGAGCGCGAGTGTGATGTTGGCCGGATCGGCCTGGCCGTCGGTGGGCAGGAAAACGCCGCCGACGACGCCGTCGAGGCTCACGAGAGGGTGCCTGTCCAGGCATTCAGATGGCGTGAGCATGTGGGCTTCGAGGCCGAAGGTCTTGGCCATGGAAGCGCCGCGCGCGAACTCCTCAAGGCGATGCTGCGAGAGCGCAACGCCGAGCGATCCGTTCAGCCGATAGCCGACCGCGATGCCCGTCTCTTCCTCCAGTTGCAGGTAGAGCTCAGCCGAATACTTCGCGAGCTTGGTCAGGTTCATCGTTGCGCGGAGCTGGCCGATGAGGCCCGCCGCATGCCACGTCGTCCCCGACGTCAGCCGCTTGCGCTCGAGAAGCACGACGTCCTTCCAACCGAGCTTGGCCAGGTGATAGGCAACGGAGCAGCCCACGACACCACCACCGATGACAACCGCCTTGGCCTCAGCCGGCAGCCCTAAACCGTTCTTATCCATCCGATCGCCTACTTCCCAGAACGTGACCTTGCGCCGAGCTTGTAGCAGCGCGGGAGCGAACCTAGCGCTCTGCCAAGTCGCGAGCTAGACCTTGTGGTGGTCGATGACGCCACAGGGGGCAAGTCAACCAATGGCTGAGCTGAGTTCGCATCTGGCGCGACTGGAAGCCGAGGCGATCCACATCATGCGTGAGGTCGCGGCCGAGTTTCGTAATCCGGTGATGCTGTATTCGATCGGCAAAGACTCGTCAGTGATGCTGCACCTGGCGATGAAGGCCTTCTATCCGTCGAAGCCGCCTTTTCCTTTGCTGCACATCGACACGACTTGGAAGTTCCGGGAGATGATCGCTTTCCGCGATACCACGGCGCAGAGACTCGGACTCGATCTCATCGTGCACGCCAACGAAGCCGGCATTGCCCAGGGCATCACCCCCTTCACCCACGGGACTTCGCTTTACACGAGCGTCATGAAAACCGACGCGCTGAAGCAAGCACTGACGAACCACGGCTTCGACGCGGCGTTCGGGGGCGCTCGCCGCGACGAGGAGGCCTCGCGCGCGAAGGAGCGCATCTTCTCCTTTCGCACTGACACACACGGCTGGGATCCTAAGAGCCAGCGAGCGGAGTTGTGGAGGCTCTTCAATACCCGCATCCGGCCGGGGGAATCGATCCGGGTTTTCCCACTCTCGAATTGGACCGAGCTCGACATCTGGCAATACATCGCCAAGGAGCAGATCCCCATCGTGCCGCTCTACTTTGCGAGCAGGCGTCCGGTGGTGACGAGGGGCGGTCAGCTCATCATGGTCGACGACGCCCGCCTGCCGCTGCTTCCGGGAGAGGTGCCGGAGCTGCGCAGCGTGCGCTTTCGCACCCTCGGCTGCTATCCCCTTACAGCCGCGATGCCCTCGACCGCGGCGTCTCTCGACGAGATCATCACCGAAACGCTGATCGCGCGCTCGTCCGAGCGGTCCGGCCGCCTCATCGATCATGATCAGGCCGGCTCGATGGAAATCAAGAAACGGGAGGGCTATTTCTGATGCAGCGGCACGCGCCCCAAACTCATCCCGCCCACTCCCGCCTTGCGGTCGGCCTCGATGAGGGCAAGAGCCTGCTGCGCTTCATCACCTGCGGCAGCGTCGACGACGGCAAGTCGACACTCATTGGCAGGCTGCTTTATGATACGCGCCTGCTATTCGAGGACCAGATCACGGCACTGGCCCGCGACTCTCGTAGGCACGGGACGACGGGTGACGATCTCGATCTGGCGCTGCTGGTCGACGGATTGCAGGCGGAGCGCGAGCAGGGCATCACCATCGACGTGGCTTACCGCTTCTTTGCCACGCAAAGACGTAAATTCATCGTGGCCGATACGCCGGGGCACGAGCAGTATACGCGCAACATGGCAACGGGCGCATCGACGGCCGATCTCGCCATTATCCTGGTCGACGCGCGCAAGGGTATTCTCGACCAGACCCGCCGGCATTCCAGGATCGCGGCCCTGCTCGGCATCCGTCACATCGTCCTGGCGATCAACAAGATCGATTTGGAAAATTACGAAGCGGAGGTCTTTCGGCGAATCGAGGCCGACTATCGCGACTTCGCTGCGCCACTCGAATTCGCCAGCCTGGTCGCCATACCAATGTCGGCGCGGTTTGGCGACAATGTCATAAGGCGCTGCGCCGCGACCCCCTGGTATCAGGGGCCAACGCTGCTGGAGCACCTGGAGACGGTCGATGTTGTCGCCGAAACTCCGGACCAGCCGTTCCGTCTACCGGTGCAATGGGTCAACCGACCCAATCATGAATTCCGTGGCTATTCCGGCACCATCGTGAGTGGCCGCGTGCGGCCCGGAGACAGGATCGTTGTCGCTGGCTCGGGACGGGAAACACGCGTCAAGGCGATCGTGACCTACGATGGCCCCTTGCCCGAAGCTGAGGCAGGGCGCGCAGTTACACTGACCCTGGCCGATGAGGTCGATATCTCGCGCGGCGATCTCATCGTCCCCCATGACGCACGCCCTGATTTTTCGGACCAGTTTACCGCTCACGTCGTCTGGATGCATGACGAGCCACTGATTCCCGGACGGCCCTACCTTCTGAAGATCGGCGCCCGGACTGTCACGGCCAGCATCACGGAGATCAAGCACCGCGAGGACATTCGAACGTTCCAGAAGCTCGCCGCCAAAACTCTAGCTCTCAACGAGATCGGGCTCGTCAACATCGCGACGCACGAGCCGATCGCCTTTGATCCATATGCCGCCAATCGCGAGACCGGCGCGTTCATCCTGATCGACCGGTTGACCAATCTGACCATCGGGGCCGGCATGATCCGGTTCGGGCTGCGGCGCGCCACGAACGTGCACTGGCAGGCTCTTGATGTGACCAAAGCGGCGCGCGCCGATCTCAAAGGCCAGCAGCCGTGCTGCCTCTGGTTCACCGGCTTCTCGGGATCGGGCAAGTCAACAATCGCCAATCTTCTCGAGAAGAAGCTCCATGCTCATGGCCGGCACACTTTCGTCATCGACGGGGATAACACGCGTCACGGGCTGAACCGCGACCTGGGCTTCACCGACGCGGACCGGGTCGAGAACATCCGCCGCGCGGCGCACGTCGCGAGGCTCATGGTCGATGCAGGGCTTATCGTGCTCGTATCCTTCATCTCGCCCTTCGCAGCAGATCGAGAAATGGCGCGCGAGTTATTTGAGGGCGGCGAATTCCTCGAGGTGTTCGTGGACACGCCGCTCCAACTCTGCGAGCAACGGGACGTGAAAGGCCTCTACAAAAAGGCGCGCGCTGGCCTGATCCGAAACTTCACGGGCATCTCCTCGCGCTACGAGCCGCCGACGACGCCGGAGCTGCACCTCGATGCCGCGACGATGCCTGCCGACGTCCTGGCCGACAACCTTTTCGCGCGGCTGCAGACTCTTGGCTACATCTGAGCACGGCATGCGATTCGAAGGCGAATTCCGACTGGCCAAACTCGCCGGTCCCGTCTCCCTATAAGCTTTCGCAACTCATCGAGGCAGAGGCACGCCGGCAGCGGCGAATGCCCTGCGCTGGCGTTCAGCGACGGTTTCGAGATCGAAATTCTCGATCGTCTCGTTGAACAGCCGGTACCAGTTCATCCGCGCATCAAGGTGAAGGAATACGCCTCCCAAGCCGATTGCAGCGCGATCCATGAACACGAACTCCCGCGGCACCACGACGGGCCCTTTTTCCTTCAGGATCTTGTGCACCTGAAATGCTTCGCGGCGGCCGTATTCGGAAGGCGTCGTGCCTTCAGCAATGGTCCGCTCACGGTCATCGAGCAGCGGGCCGTAGATGAACCGCGCCCAGATGTTCATTGCCTCGATCAGCTCCTTCGTCAGGCCCTTGAAGCCCCAGGTCTCATACGCATGAACAACGAGGTTCTGGTTGCCAGTGAGAAGACCCGTATAGAGGTCGATCACTCCCTGAACGAAGGGCGTCCGGAATGTGCGGATGCAGCCGTAATCTAAGAGATTGATGCCGGCCGGCGCACCATCTCGCTCGAAGATCGTATAGTTTCCGAGGTGAGGATCACCGTGAATGACGCCGTAATGGCTGAACGGATACCACCAGGCGCGGAACATGGCGCGCGCGATGGTATTGCGATGCTCGACCGGCGCCGTCTTGTACGCCAGAAGCGGCTTACCTTCGAGCCAGCTCATGGTCAGCAGCCGTCGTGTCGTCAGCTCCGGCTCGACCTGCGGGACCCGGATCAGTGGATCGCGCTCGAAGATGCTGGCATAGAGCTGGATGTGATGTGCCTCCAGCTCGTAATCGAGCTCCTCCCTGAGCCGTGCCGCGATCTCGGTCAGAATCTCGCGCGTGTCGACGGCCGGATCCATCCGCGCGTGAAGGTTGAAGACGATCCTGAGCTGGTTGAGATCAGCTTCCACGGCGGACTGCATGTCCGGATACTGCAGCTTGCAGGCCAGCTGGCGCCCATCGAGTGCGACAGCCTTGTGCACCTGTCCGAGCGATGCGGAAGCCGCAGCGGCTGGCTCGAAGCTCTTAAAGCGTGCTGCCCAATCCGGCCCGAGTTCCGCCACCATGCGGCGGCGCACGAACGCCGGCCCCATGGCGGGAGCCTGGCTTTGAAGCTGGGCCAGCTCGCGCGCATATTCGGCTGGTAGCGCCTCCGGAATGGTGGACAGGAGCTGGGCTACCTTCATGATCGGCCCTTTGAGCCCACCGAGTGCGGCAGCCAGCTCCATCGCGTTCTTGGAGCGGTCCCCCTCGATCCCGAAGAGCCGCTGCCCCGCAACCCGCGCCGCCACCGCGCCAACGTTCGTGCCCACCCGCATGTAGCGGGCAGCGCGGGCCGCAAAACGATTCTCTTCACTGTCGTTCATTAGAATCTCCTCTATCGAGGATATTGGCCTTGAGGGACCGCCAGTCCAGATCCCCGGAGCAGGGCCGTTTCCGCACACCAGACTTGCATGCAGCATCCATGGCATGGCTGCTGGCGCGGCGCTAATGTGACACCAGCCATCCACTCGGGGAGCGAATGTAGATCCATGTCGCGGGGCATCTCGACCGGGCGTCCGCACCCAGCCTGGGTGGCATGGCTTCTTTCCCCGATTGGCACCGCCATTGTCGCGCTCGGGATCACCCAGATCGTCGCCTGGGGAACGACGCTCTATGTCCTCGGCATCCTGGCGGGCCCGATTGCGACCGACACAGGCTGGAGTCGCAGCCTCGTGTTCTCCGGGCTCACCGTCGGATTGCTGGCGTCGAGCTTCGTCTCCACTGCGGTCGGCAAGGCCATCGACACGCGCGGCGCGCGTTTCGTAATGAGCCTTGGCTCGGCGCTGTGCGCTGCGGCGCTCCTCGTAGTGGCTGCGGCCACAAATCAGGTCGTCTACCTCATCGGCTGGGCGATCATGGGCCTCGGCATGCGAATGTCGCTGTACGACGCCGCGTTCGCCGCCCTGGTGCAGGTCGCCCCCCATCGCGGGCGCCGGGCAATCTCGTACCTGACGCTGTTTGGCGGCTTTGCCTCGACATTTTTCTGGCCCATCGGGCACATGCTGAC
>JAEZHL010000452.1 GCA_023416575.1 Pseudomonadota bacterium | reverse complement strand
GAATACTTGTGGCGCAGCGTGCCCTGCTCCGTCCACGTGGCATTGGCCCCTGGCACCTGCTGCAGGGCGAGCGCCAGCGCCTTGATGACGAAGTCGTTGACGGAGAGCTTGAAGGCGCGCGGTCCTTCCTTCGGCGAGGATGCATTGATGCGCTCGCGCGCCCGCAGCAGCTCGTCGAGGCGGCAATCCATGCTGAGGTAGAAGTGCGGGATCGTCTGCTTGGCCTGCGTCAGCCGCTGCGCGATGGTCCTGCGCATGCCGTCGTGCGGCACGACCTCGTAGGAATTCTTGTCGTAGAGCGCCAGAATCTTGTCGTCGGGCATAGGTTGCAGCGCCACCGGCTGAGCCTCGGGCGCAGCTGCCGGCCTCCGCGCGACCGCGGTCCCGGCCGGGGCCGCAGCGGCTGCTTCGACGTCCCGCTTGATGATCCGACCGTGCGGCCCGGACCCTGCCACCTGCGCGATATCGATGCCCGCCTCCTTGGCGAGCCGGCGGGCGAGCGGCGAAGCGAACAGGCGGCCATGTCCATTGGGCCGCTGCGCCGGCTGGGCTGCCGGGCGTGGCGGCGGGGGCTGCGGTGCGGCTGCGGCCGGTGCCACTGCGGGCTGAGGAGCGGGCTGAGCCGCCGGCGCGGGGCGGGCCGCTGGGGCCGGAGCCTCGCTCTTCGCCGCCTCTTTCGGTGCTGCGGCGGGCGCAGCCTTGCTCGCGTCGGCGACGGATTCGCCCTCGGCCGCGATGATCGCGATCGGCGTGTTGACCTTCACCTTCTCCGTCCCCTCCGGAACGAGGATCTTAGCCACCGTCCCCTCGTCGACGGCCTCGACCTCCATCGTCGCCTTATCGGTCTCGATCTCGGCGACGACCTTGCCGGCCTTGATGGTGTCACCTTCCTTGACGTGCCATTTAGCGAGCTTGCCCTCCTCCATGGTCGGAGACAGCGCGGGCATCAGGATCTGGGTGGGCATGTGTCTATGGCCCCTTAGTTGTGCTCGGCCGCAACCGGCGAGCGAGAGATGAAAATCATGTGAGCGGACGCCAGATACGCGGCGACCGCAACAGACCGGCCCGCGCCGACCCCGAGCTGTCGCCCGGGCATCGGAGCCAAGCCCGTAATTCCGGGCAGCGAAAGGAGCGGACTGCGGAACGCGTCGATGGCGCCGACCATCCCCTCCACGAACTCCCCCGCGCTCACGCCGCCGCCCCCGTGAACTCAAGCCGTGCCGGCATCCAGTACGTCCTGCGCCGCGCCAGCCGGCCGGCGATCTCCTCGCCATCATAGCTGACCGGGTCGGCCGTCAGACCGCGAAACTCCGGAATGTCGAGCCCCCCGACATTGACCACCGAGATCAGCCCGCCGGCCTCCTCCTGAACGGCGGCAATGTACGTGCCGCACGTGGCGCACAGCAAGTAGTCCGCCGTCATCAGCCCGAACCGGTAGCGCTGAACGTCCTCAGCCGACCGGATCGAAATCAGCGCCGAGCCCGCAGCATCCGCTATGGTCCGCGTCCCACGCGGCCGGCAGAAACCACACTGGCAGGCGCGCACCCGCATCTCGGGCGCAGGCTTGGACAGCGCAAGGCTCACCGTCACCGCCCCGCAATGGCAAGTCCCGCGATATCCGTGCACGGACGCCGCCATGCCTCCTCACAAGGACCTCGGACTCAAAACTTCACACTGCGCCGCCATCGCTGATCCGCGATCACTCCACGCCCGTGTCCGGGATGCTGGGGAGCCATTCGGCTGGCCCCGATCACCCATATCGGTCGCAGCGGATTGTCCGACGGCAAGCACCTCCGGATATCCTAAACGTACAGCACGCGCTTGACCGCCTCGACCACATGCTCCGCGTTGGGCAGCGCCAGCCGCTCGAGATTGGCCGCATAGGGCATCGGCACGTCGGCGCCGGAAACCTTCGCGGGCGGCGCATCGAGATAGTCGAACGCCTGGATCGCAACCTGCGCGCAGATCTCCGATCCGACCGAGCACACCGGCCAAGCCTCCTCGACCGTGACGATCCGGTTCGTCTTGCGAACGGACTCGAGCACCGTCTCCAGATCGAGCGGCCGCAGCGTGCGCAGGTCGATCACCTCCGCCTCGATGCCTTCCTTCGCGAGCTGCTCGGCGGCATCGAGCGCGTAGACCATGCCCCGCGACCACGAGACGATCGTGACGTGCTCGCCGACCCGCGCGATCCGCGCCTTGCCGATCGGCACCAGCCAGTCCTCGACCTTGGGCACCGGCCCCGATGCGCCATAGAGGATCTCGTTCTCGAGCACGAGGACCGGGTTCGGATCGCGGATGGCGCTCTTCAGCAGCCCCTTGGCGTCAGCGGGATTGGACGGGGCGATGACCTTGAGCCCCGGCACGTGGGCGTACCAGGCCGAGTAATCCTGGCTATGCTGGGCAGCAACGCGCGCCGCGGCGCCGTTCGGCCCGCGGAACACGATCGGGCAGCCCATCTGGCCGCCGGACATGTAGAGCGTCTTGGCGGCAGAGTTGATGATCTGGTCGATCGCCTGCATGGCGAAGTTCCAGGTCATGAACTCGACGATCGGCTTCAGGCCGGCAAAGCCCGCGCCGACACCGATGCCCGCGAATCCCTGCTCCGTAATCGGCGTATCGATGACCCGGCGGTCGCCGAACTCGTCCAGCAGTCCCTGGCTCACCTTGTAGGCGCCCTGGTACTGCGCGACCTCCTCGCCCATCAGGAAGACGTCCGGATCGCGGCGCATTTCCTCGGCCATGGCATCGCGCAGCGCCTCGCGCATGGTCTGCGAGACCATCTCCGTGCCCGGCGGAAGCTCGGCCTCGTCGACGCCCCGCGCACGCGCAGCCTCCGCGGGAATCGGAGTATTCCTTACCTCAGGCGCCGGCCGCACATCGGCGGGCCGCGACTGCGCATCTGGCTGTTTCAACTCGCGCGGCGCTTCCGGCGCACCCGGCACCGGCTCACCTGCCGTCTCGCCGTTCTGCAAGATGACGGCGATCGGCGTGTTCACCTTGACGTTGTCGGTACCGGCGGGAACCAGGATGCGGTCGAGCCGCCCCTCGTCGATGGCTTCCACCTCCATCGTCGCCTTGTCCGTCTCGATCTCGGCAATGACCATGCCGGGCTTGACCTCGTCACCTTCCTTGACGAGCCATTTTGCGAGTTTGCCCTCCTCCATGGTCGGGCTCAATGCTGGCATCAAAACTTGCATGGGCATCTCGGCGGGATCTCTCGACTGTTCGCCCGCGGCGCCATCTCCCCGTCATCGGGAGGAGGAGCAGCAATGCGCGAGCGGCGGCTCATGATCTTACCTCAAAACATCCGTCCACAGCTCGGCCGGATCGGGCTCGGGATCGTTCTGGGAAAACTCGGCGGCCGCATTGACGATTCCACGGATCTCGCCGTCGATCGCCTTCAGCTCCTCCTCGGTCGCATGCTTCATCTCGAGCATACGGGCGCGGACGCGCTCGATCGGATCGCGCTCCTCGCGCACCCGCTCGACCTCCTCGCGCGTGCGGTACTTCGCGGGATCGGACATCGAGTGGCCGCGATAGCGGTACGTCAGCATTTCGAGGATGTACGGGCCATTGCCCTGGCGCACCTCCGCGACGACGCGCTCGCCCGCGGCCTGCACCGCGCGCACATCCATGCCGTCGACCTGCTCGCCCGGAATATCGAACGACCGGCCGCGCTGGGAAAAGTCCGTGGTCGCCGCAGAGCGCTCGACCGACGTGCCCATCGCGTACTTGTTGTTCTCGATGACGAAGATGACCGGCAGCTTCCACAGCTTGGCCATGTTGAAGGTCTCGTAGACCTGGCCCTGGTTCGCCGCGCCGTCACCGAAATAGCAGAAGGTGACGTTGTCGTTGCCGCGATACTTGTTCGCGAACGCGAGCCCGGCCCCGAGCGGAACGTTGGCGCCGACGATGCCGTGGCCGCCGTAGAACTGCTTCTCGACGGAGAACATGTGCATCGAGCCGCCCTTGCCTTTGGAGTAGCCTCCGCGGCGGCCGGTCAGCTCGGCCATGACCCCCTTGGGGTCCATTCCGGTCGCCAGCATGTGGCCGTGGTCGCGATAGGTCGTGATGACCTGATCACCTTCCTTGGCGCACATCTGCAAGCCGACGACGACGGCTTCCTGCCCGATGTAGAGATGGCAGAAACCGCCGATGAAGCCCATGCCGTAAAGCTGGCCGGCTTTCTCTTCGAAACGGCGGATCAGCAGCATCTCGCGATAGGCGAAAAGCTCCTGCTCACGCGTGAACTCCGCCGGCGCGGAAGCCGAGCGTTGCGCTTGCGCGCTAGCACCCGACCCATTCGTTGTCGGTGCGGCGGTCTTAGCCGACTTGACGCCGGGTGAGCCCCGCGTCTTATCCGCAGCTGCCATAGGCCCTCCTATGCATCTGGAAATTCGGGGCGCGCATTTCACGTCCGCCGCCAAACTACACGAGCGCCCCTGCCTTTGCCAGAAATTCGGCCGTGTGGGAAGCGCTTACGGAGCCGGGCTTGAAGTTGCTAGCGCAGTTTTCGAGGGGGGTCCGGAATCAACCAGCAGGATGCGATCGCCCGGGCGCGCCATGCCAAGGACCCTGGTCGCGATCTCCTCAATGAGATCCGGGTGAGGACGCTCCTGGCGGAGCAAAACGATGTCCCGCAGCAGAACGGCCTGCACAGCCTCGAGGTCAGCAATCTCGCGCTCCAGGACACTGGAACGAACGAGAAGCTCGGATTGCGCCTCGAAACCGTGCTTACCTTTGATCGTATGTTGGATGAAGTAGGCCGACATCATCAGGCAGCCAAGCAGAACCAGGAAATGCTGCCGCGACCTCCTCATCCGACGATCTGATTTTATACGACGCAGAACCATCGAGACGTACTCGCCTCCAACGAGGCTCTTCTACGACGGCCAACGTTAAAGCACGGTAAAGGAAGTTCTTTATGTTGGAACGCGACGGGCCCCGCCCTCGGCGACGCACGCTGCCGGGACGCGGCTCGGACGGGAGCTGCGCCCTCACAGATCGATGGCGGAAATTATCTTTTTCCCCCGCCCGCCGGACGCTGCGCGCAGGAACCAGGAGGTACAGGCCACCGCTACACCATTACACTCTGACCCCCATGCCTGGGGCACTAATCGTGCAATGGGACAAGCGGAAGCCCTCTGCCCTTAGTGGCAGTGAACAACACCCGTCGAATTGTCCATGTGGCAGCACTGCCCTGGAGCTGAAGTCTTCCGGCACCCGCCGCCATGGGCGAGGGCGCCAGAGACGAACGTCGCAAGAACGATAAAGGCGGTCACAACGATTTTCATTTCCCGATCCCCGAGCCAGTCAACGACAGCCGATCAAACCTCATCCGTATACGGACTGCAATTAGCTGATGAGGTCGAGAGGGGGCTCGAGGACGGCTTGACGCCATCCCGCCCCCCGCAGCTGCAACGCGCGATGATCCGGGACAAAGGGGCAAGGCGCCAACGGCACCTCGCCCTTTCCTCTCAGGCGCCCCTGTTGCGCAGCACGCTGCGGCCGGCGTAGCGGGCAACGTCGCCGAGCTCTTCCTCGATTCGGATGAGCTGATTGTACTTGGCGAGCCGATCCGAGCGGCTGAGCGAGCCGGTCTTGATCTGGCCGGCATTGGTTGCGACCGCCAGATCGGCGATCGTCGAGTCCTCGGTCTCGCCCGAGCGATGCGAGATCACAGCCGTATAGGCGGCACGCTGCGCCATGGCGACCGCATCGAGCGTCTCGCTCAGTGTACCGATCTGATTGACCTTGACCAGGATCGAGTTGGCGACGCCGTCCGCGATCCCCTTGGCCAGTCGCTCGGTGTTGGTGACGAACAGGTCGTCGCCGACGAGCTGGCATCTGTTGCCGATGGCGTCCGTCAGCGCCTTCCAACCCGCCCAATCGTCCTCCGCCATTCCATCCTCGATGGAGACGATCGGATACCGGCTCACCAGGTCGGCAAGGTAGCGGCTCATGGCTTCGCCATCGAGCACCATGCCTTCGCCGGCCAGGTTGTACATTCCGTCCTTGTAGAACTCGGTCGCCGCACAGTCGAGCGCCAGCACGACGTCCTCGCCCGGCTTGTAGCCGGCGTTCTCGATTGCCCGCATGATGAAGGCGAGCGCCTCGTCCGCCGACTGCAGATTCGGGGCGAAGCCGCCCTCGTCGCCGACGTTGGTGTTGTAGCCCGCTTCCTTCAGTGCGCCGCGCAGTCTGTGGAAGATCTCCGCGCCGACGCGGATCGCATCGGCGCAGGTCGGCGCCGAGACGGGCATGATCATGAATTCCTGGAAGTCGATCGGATTGTCGGCATGAGCGCCGCCGTTGATGATGTTCATCATCGGCACCGGCAGCAGATATGCGCCCGCGCCGCCGAGATAGCGGAACAGCGGCAGGCTGCAGGCATCCGCGGCCGCCTTGGCCACCGCCAGCGACACGCCGAGAATGGCATTGGCCCCGAGGCGACTCTTGTTCGGAGTGCCATCGAGCTCGATGAGCGTGCGATCGATGCTGCGCTGGTCGACGGCATCATGGTCGCGCAGCGCGTTGAAGATCTCGCCGTTGATGCCGTCGACGGCCCGCAACACACCCTTGCCCAGATAACGCGCCGGATCGCCGTCCCGGAGTTCGACCGCCTCATGGGCGCCCGTCGAGGCGCCGGACGGCACGGCCGCGCGGCCGATGGAGCCACCCTCCAGGATGACTTCCACCTCGACCGTTGGATTGCCGCGGCTGTCGAGGATTTCGCGGCCGATGATATCGATAATGGCGGTCATGGGGTCTCCTGCTCGAATGGACCGTGCACGGCAACCAGTGTCTCGCTTGCGAAGCTCACCAGAGCGCGCGGCGGGTTCTAGCCCAGTGACGTCCGTTGGCAAGGGGTGGTTGCACCTGCGGCGTTAACAAGTTATCGCGGGTCAGCCCTTCACACACCGGAGCGAGCCATGAGCGAAGCCAGGACCTATACGGGCGGTTGCCATTGCGGAACCGTGCGCTTCGAGGTGACGAGCGCGCTGGAACCGGTCCTGTCCTGCAATTGTTCGATGTGCCACAAGCGCGGCGCGCTGTGGACCTACGTCGCGCCGGAGGAGTTCAAGCTCATCTCCGGTGACACCGGCATGACCGACTATCAGTTCAACACCCGCACGATCCACCACCTCTTCTGCGCCACATGCGGCATCGCCTCGTTCGGGCGCGGCCGTGGCAAGGATGGCATCGAAGGCGTTGCCGTCAACGTCCGCTGTCTGGACGATGTCGATATCGCCAGCCTGACGCTGACGCCCTACGACGGCCGGAGCCGATAACCCATGCCAGCGCTGGTTCTGTTCTCAGGGGGCCAGGATTCGACGACGTGCCTCGCCTGGGCCCTGGCGCGGTATGACCGGGTCGAGACGATTGGGTTCGCCTACGGCCAGCGCCACGAGGTCGAGTTGATCGCGCGCAACAACGTGCTCGCCGGCCTGCGCGCCAGCTTTCCGGAGTGGGGCGCGAAGCTGGGCGAGGATCGCGTGCTCGATCTTGCCGAGTTCGGCGCCATCAGCGACACGGCGCTGACCCGCGAGGCAGCGATCGAGATGACGGCCGCCGGCCTGCCCTCCACGTTCGTGCCCGGCCGCAATCTGGTGTTCTTCACCTATGCTGCAGCCGTCGGCTATCGGCGCGGCATCCCGGTGCTCGTCGGCGGCATGTGCGAGACCGACTACTCGGGGTATCCCGACTGCCGTAATGAGACGCTGCAATCGCTCGCGCGCACGCTCAGCCTCGGCCTCGACTGGACCATCACCATCGAGACGCCGCTGATGTGGATCGACAAGGCCGGGACGTGGGCGCTGGCGCAGGAACTCGGGCAGGATCGCCTTGTTCAGCTCATCGTCGAGGACACCCACACCTGCTATCTCGGCGATCGAAGCAACCGCCATGATTGGGGTTACGGCTGCGGCACCTGCCCGGCCTGTGAGTTGCGCCGGAAAGGATGGGAAGAATGGCAGACCGCAACGAGCTGATCCGCGCCGTGGATCTGGCCATCGCCGGCGACTGGGCCGGCGCGCACAAGATCGTGCAGGCGTTCGAGGACGATAGCGATGCCTGCTGGATCCATGCCGTGCTGCACAAAATCGAAGGCGACGCCAGCAACAGCCGCTACTGGTACGGCCGCACGGGGCACGCCTACGAGGCCTATCCCGATCCGCGGCAGGAATTGCAAGCGATCAAGGCGGCGCTGACCTATTGAGCGCGCCGCGCACAGCCCCCTGCTCCCGCGGTGCGGCGAAGATCCGGCTGTCATCCCCGCACCCTATTCGCTATTCGCTAGCCACACTTCGTTTCTTCTCGAGAGGATGGCTCCCATGAGCGAGACGCTGGCCGCCCAGCAGCGGCTCGAAGGCTACCTGTTCCTGGCCGGCTTCTGCCTGTCCATCCCGGCAGCCAACTGGCTGATCGGCAACGCCGGCACCGTCTGCGCGCCGGGGGGGCCGTGCCTCATTCCCGTCGCACCCGGGCTGATGGCGCCGAGCGGCGTTCTCATGGTCGGCCTGGCGCTGGTGCTGCGCGATCTCGTCCAGCGGCGCCTCGGGCTGAAATGGGCAGCCGGCGCCATCCTCGCCGGTGCCGTCCTGTCGGCGACCTTCGCCCCGCCGTCCCTGGTCCTGGCGTCAGCGGTGGCCTTCCTGCTCTCCGAGTTCGCCGACCTCGCCGTCTATACGCCTCTGCAACGGCGCCGGCTCGTCCTGGCGGTGATCGCCAGCAGCCTCGTCGGCCTCGTCGTTGATAGCGCCGTGTTCCTTTATCTCGCCTTCGGCAGCCTCGAGTTCCTGGCCGGCCAAGTGGTCGGCAAGGCCTGGATGGTGCTGCTGGCGATCCCACTGATCACCTGGCTGCGCCGTCGCGATGCCCGCCTGGGTCTCGCCGCCGCCTGAAGAGAAACGACCATGAGCACCGATACCTCGAACCTGAAGCAGCTCGGCCACGCGGCCGTCCTCCCCGCCAGCCCCGAGGAGGCCCAACTCGAGCGCGTCCCGAACCCGCATGCGGACACGCCCTACGTCACCCGCTTCACCGCGCCGGAGTTCACCTCGCTGTGCCCCGTCACCGGCCAGCCGGATTTCGCGCATCTCGTGATCGATTACGTGCCGCGGGAGTGGATCGTCGAATCGAAGTCGCTGAAGCTGTACCTCGCCTCGTTCCGAAATCACGGCGCCTTCCATGAGGACTGCACCGTTGCTATCGGCAAGCGCCTCGCCGCGCTGCTCGAGCCGCAATTCCTGCGCATCGGCGGCTACTGGTATCCGCGCGGCGGCATTCCCATCGATGTCTTCTGGCAAACGGGCGAACTGCCGAAGGGCGTCTGGCTGCCCGACCAGGGCGTCGCCCCCTATCGCGGGCGGGGCTGAGCGCCGCGCCGGAAACGTTCGTTCGCATCTATACGCGTGCGGCGCGCTTCCGGCGGCGCGCTTCCGAATGACCCTGGAAACGGACGCCCCGGTAGCGCTCGTCAGTCCCCAGATGCCAGCCGGACGGGCTCTGCGCCCGAGCCCCCTACCCAAAACGGCCTAGCAGCGGCAGCCGAGTTGGACTGTCTTCGCCGTCGTGAACGTCTTGGTCGGCAGGACGCGCGTCTGCGAGACGTGCCGGTTCACTGTCCTGTAGAGGACGCGGTTGTGGACGCGATTGACCATTGTCACCCGCGTGATCGGCTGAATGCGTGTGACGGTGACGGTGCGATGGACACGCGGCACGATATGCGTGCGGGTCGTATCCTTGTACCGGGTCACATGCTTCACGCGATTGACCGTCTTGTACTTGTAGGAGGTGGTCGCTTTCGGTGCGCATCTTGCGCATTCGCCGCGGGCGAATGATTGCGGCGTAGCCACCACCATTCCTGCCATCCCGACGAGACACGCAAGCCCTGCTGCTGCGAACTTGAACATAGTTGGCTCTCCTCTATTCCAGGTCCCGACGAACGCAGCCGTTCATGAGCGGTTCCGAGGAAAGACCAAGAATTGCAACTCACGTTCCTTGTGCCGAGCAAATATAAGATCGCCTTCCTTCCGCCGCCCACCAAGCATCCGGCCGCCACATGACCATTACTCCGACAACCGAGTTTATTTACATCAAAAGAAACGCAACTTAAGCACTTCTAATCTTCTACAAACCTTGGAATCACTTGGCTCACGCGACACTTTTGCTTAAGTTTTCACAATATTGACACAAATCCGACGTCTTGTAGCCAAGATCGAGACCAAAGCTTCCCTCTGCCAGTAACCTGAGTAGGGAAGCCTCCCCATGAGGATCGGAATACTTCTCGCGGTGGCAGCCGCTATGCTCGCTGCCCCTGCGGCGTCGGCTGCACCCGCGAGCGATTGCAAGCCGCAAGCCCTGCGCGACCTCAACCGGCTAGCGCCTGAGGGCTACGCCATCTACCGCGCGACAGACGACAAGGCGTTCTTCACGCGCTGGATCACCTGCGACGACGTCCAGCTCGGACTCGCAACCGCAGTGCACGAGACCGTCCACATGATCACCGAGGACAAGGACGCCTATCCGCTGATCGGCGGCGGCTCGATCAAGCGCGTGCATGCGGTCAGCAGCTTCTACCCACCCCGTGAGATCGCGGGACGGTTCGACCGCAACAGCACCTACGTCGAGACCTATCTCCGGCCCGGCGCTGCCTCGTCGGCCGACGAATTTTCTTATTTGCTCGACGAGCTGAATGCCTACACGCACGACCTCAACTCGGTGATCGCCCTGCAACCGCTGCGCAATCCCGTATTCCAGGTCGATCACCGCGATGGGCTGGCCTCGCTGATGTCGTTCGTCATGGCCTACGTCGACACCGCCCAGCGCTCCAAGCCGAAGACGTGGGAAGGCCTGCAGCGCCCCGAGGTCAAAAAGCTGATTCAGACGATCTGGGGCCAGGCCGAGACCGTGCTCGCCAAGTCGTGCGGCATCCCCGGCATTGGCAACGAGGACCGCAAGCTGATCGCGTTCATGAGCGACAAGAAGAACAATGCTGCAATGAACACGATCCTGGGCCGGCCGACCGCCTCTGCCGCGGCCTGCCTCTCGGACGGAGCTTCGTCCTAAAGCTCTCCGGCAAAGCGCCGAAGCAACCCCTCTCCCGCACACGGGAGAGGGGTATTGGCACATGCAGTGACTTCGTCGGCGCAAATCGCCAGATTCAGCCGGTCTTCCGCGACTGGCCCATGGTCACGACGTCCCGTGCCAGCGAACGGGCGAGCACCTGGACGGGATCATCCGTGTTTTCCTCGATGAGGTCATCGAGCACCGTGGCCTTGTCCACCAGTCCCTCGAAGGTCGAGGCCCGGAGGGTCGAAATGGTGTAGGTCAGCTCCTGCTGCTCGGCCAGGAGCGCATCCGACGCCGCCTCGTCGTCGAACGCCGTGACATCCTCGAACCCACTTCCCGTCGCGATGGCCTCGCCGTGGCTGACGAGCTCGCCAAGCTGACGGGAAATCGTCAGATATTTCTTTGCTTGGGCGCGCAAATGCTGATCGCCACGGCTGCCGCCGCCACCGCGTTTTGCGCTCCGCGTCTTGACTGCGATCCCCGGCTCGATATCAAGCCCGTCGATTTCGCCAAAAGAGTCGATATTTCGCCCACCTACGGCCGTAACGGCAGGTGTGCGGCTGAGGCGGGCGGTCCCATTCGCCTCGCCTGCTTTAGTATTCGCCGTGTCCGAGTCGGCGATGATCCGCGCCAATTCCACTTCGACGCCGTGCAATGAAGACAACAACTTGGGAAGCTTGTTTTCTCGCGCTTTTGCCCGCAGGACGACAACGCTGCTGAGCATCTCCCATGCGACCGCAGTCTGACCGTTTTCGGCCATCGCATCCCCCGTAAACTGAAAACAGATAAGTGAATGGTGGAAGACCGCAGCGTGCAGACGCGGACACA
>JAEZHL010000442.1 GCA_023416575.1 Pseudomonadota bacterium | reverse complement strand
CCTCGACAGTGACGTCCGATCCATCGGCTTCGAGCTTCACCGCGGTCGCGCGCACATCCGACGTTGGGCTGAGTCCGAACGTGAGGACGCGGGCACCCTGCCGCTCGGCGGCCGCGCGCATGATCGGGAACTGCTCGGAGTCGCGATTGATGACGGCGGTGCCTCCAGGCTCGAGGCCCAGGAAAACATCGGACTTCTCTTCGGCAATGGCTGCGAGTGAGCCCAGGTGCGCGATGTGCACCGGGGCAACGGTCGTGATGATGGCGACGTGGGGCCGCGCCAGGCGGGCCAGCGGTTCGATCTCACCGCGATGGTTCATGCCGATCTCGAGGACCGCATAGGCCGCGGAGGCAGGCATGCGGGCCAGCGTCAGCGGCAGGCCCCAATGGTTGTTGTACGACTTTTCCGCAGCGTGGGTCGGCCCGAGCCTGGAGAGGCAAGCCTTCAACGCTTCCTTCGTTCCGGTCTTGCCGACACTGCCGGTCACGGCTACGACGCGGGCAGCGGTCCTGGCGCGGGCGGCAACGGCTATGGCGCGAAGCCCGGCCAGCGGATCTGAAACGCGCAACAGCGTTCCATCCCCCGGCTGGCGGCGATAGGCGAACGAGACGAGGGCCGCGCGGGCGCCGGCAGCAAAAGCGGCCGGGACAAAGTCATGGCCGTCACGGACATCCTTCAGGGCGATGAACAGATCGCCGGGCTGAAGCGTGCGCGTGTCGATCGAGATGCCGAGAATGGGCTCATCCGTCGTACCGTCCGCCATGCCTCCCGACGCCGCGACGAGCGCATCCCAGGTCCAAAGGGCGTCGGTCATGAATTCGTCCTGTCGGGAAAGCGCTGGGCGACGGCTTTCGCCACCGCCTCGTGATCGGAGAAGGGAATGACGGTGTCGCCGATGATTTGGCCCGTTTCATGCCCTTTTCCGGCGACCAGGACCACGTCCCCGGGCTGCATCATGTCGATGGCGGCTTGGATGGCGGCGGCGCGGTCGCCGATCTCGATGGCTCCGGCGGCGCCAGCCAGGATTTCGGCCCGGATCGCGGCAGGACTTTCGCTGCGCGGGTTGTCGTCGGTGACGATCGTGCAGTCGGCATTCGTCACGGCGATCCGGCCCATGATCGGCCGCTTGCCACGGTCACGGTCTCCGCCACAGCCGAAGACGCAGATGAGCCGTCCCGAAGCGAACGGCCTGAGCGCGCGCAGGGCGGCTTCCAGTGCCTCGGGCTTGTGGGCGTAGTCGACGACGACGAGCCCATCATCGAGCCGACCCACGACATCGAGGCGGCCGTTGACCCCTCTCAGGGTCGCCAACGCGCCGACGATGGCCGCGGGATCCTCGCCCGTGGACAGTGCCAGCCCGGCGGCAACGAGCGCGTTCGACGCCTGATAGGTGCCGATCAGCGGCAGCTGGACGTCGTAGGCCGTGCCCTGATGCTGGATGCGCACGCGCTGACCGAAGCCTGCCGGCTCGGCCGCCTCGAGGCGCAAGGTTTCGCCAGCGAAACCGGTCGACACGACGGGCTGACCGCGCCGCCGGGCCAGTGCCATCACATCGCTGGCGCGCGGATCGTCGGCGTTGATCACAGCGGGACGACCCGGCTCGAGCAATGTCTCGAAGAGCCGCAACTTGGCCGAGAAATACTCGTCAACGCTCGCGTGATAGTCGAGGTGGTCGCGCCCGAGATTGATGAACGCGGCCGACGCGAGGCGGACACCGTCGAGCCGCCGCTGGTCGAGGCCGTGGGAGGAGGCCTCGAAGGCCAAGTGCGTGACCCCTTCTGCAGCGAGCCCTGCCAGCATCTGGTGCAGCGACACTGGATCGGGCGTGGTCAGCGCGCCGTATCGGCCGCCATCCGGCTTCACGACGCCGATGGTGCCGAGCGACGCGGATCGGCGGCCAAGCGCTGAATAAATCTGGCGGGTGAACTCGACGATCGACGTCTTGCCGTTGGTGCCGGTGACGGCCACCGCAGTCTCGGGTTGGCCGGGATGGAGCCGTGCGGCCACGAGAGCCAGCGCCCGTCGCGGATCAGGGGCACGGATCACAGGAACAGGGATGTCCGCGGGCAGGTCGGCATCGGGCGCCGCCAGGATCGCTACGGCCCCTTTCCGCAGCGCATCGGGTACGAAGCGGCTGCCATCGGTCTTGGACCCGGCCAGCGCCGCGAACAGCGCACCGGGCGTGACGGCCCGGCTGTCCGCCGTCACGGCAGTGATGTCGATGGCCTCCGCGCCGGGAAGCCGGTTCAGCTCAGGAGGAAGGAGATCTGCGAGCCGCATGATGGAGCCGACATGGAGGTGTCCGCATTGCGCGGCTTGACATGGTTAAATATTGGCAGCGAAGGCCACCGTCAAATCCGGGACGCGATCCAGTCATCACTTTCATTGGTGCTCGGGGCTCTGGCCGGTCTCCGCACGGGGCAACAGGCCGAGCAGCGGCGCCGTGCGGCCAATGATGCGCCCGGCGACAGGGGCCGCGTTGAGACCGGCGGTGATCCGCCCTTGAGTCAGCTCGGTCGGTTCCGGCTCGTGAAGCATGACCAGGAGCAGATACTTCGGGTCGCTCATCGGGAACGCGCCAACGAACGACGCGATCACTGCCTTCTCCCGATAGCCGCCGCGACCGGGCATTTCGGCGGTTCCGGTCTTGCCGCCGACCTCGTAGCCCGGCACCTCGGCGCGGCGTCCGGTGCCATGGGACGACGTCACGTTGCGCCGCATGAGGTCGCGCAGCGCCGCGCTCGTCTCGGGCCGCAGGACCCGTTCGCGGCTGTCCGGGCGTGCACCCTCAATCTTCCAGAACGTCGGGGTGACGCGCCAGCCGCCATTGATGAGGCTCGCCGCCGCGGCCGCGAACTGGAGCGGCGCCACCGCGAGGCCGTGTCCATAAGAGATCGTGATCATCTCCGCCTGTCCGATGCGCTGAGGCAGCTTCGGCGCGGCGATGGGGCCAGCTTCGCTGCGGATCGGCTCCGTCAGGCCGAATCGTGTGAGGAATGCGCGCTGACGGTCGGCCCCGAGCTCGAGCGCCATCATGCCGGCGCCGACATTCGAGGAATGCAGGAAGATCTCCCGCACGCTCAGCGGGCGACCGAGCGGATGCAGGTCGCGGATCGTAAACCGGCCGACATGCATGGGGATGCGCACGTCGTACACCTTGTCCAGGCCCGCTGTGCCAGCCTCCAGCGCCATCGCGACGGTCATGGCCTTGAAAATGGACCCGAGCTCGTAGACGCCATCTGCCACCTTGTTCAAGCGGGCGGGGTCAAGGCTCTGTGCGCGGTCGGCCGGGTCGATTTCCGGCAGCGAGGCAGCGGCCAGGACCTCCCCTGAGTTGACGTCGAGGATGATCCCTCCTGCACCGGCGGCGCGAAACTCGCGCACGGCCGTGCGTAGCTCGTCCTCCAAGGCGTGCTGCACTGCCAGGTCGATGGTGATGGCCACCGGCTCCTGCGAGCTCGGCGCGCCAGCCGGCCGGGACTCGATCCTGATTGCCTCGTCGATGAACCGCTCGATGCCCGATGTGCCGTGGTTGTCGACATTGACATGGCCGAGCACGTGCCCGGCCAGCGCGCCATTCGGATAGACGCGCTTGGGCTCGTTGCTGAACCTGAGGCCTGGCAGGCCGAAATTGTGGATGCGCTGCGCCGTTGCGGGCGAGATGCCGCGGCGCAGGTGCACGAAGCGCCGCGTGCGATCGGACAGCGAGCGCCTGAGTTCGGTGGCATCCAGCTCGGGGAAGACTTCAATCAGGCGTTCAACGACCTCGTCGACGTCGATGATCAGTGCGGGGTCGGCGGACAGCGAGGGGGCTTCGATGTCCGTGGCGAGCAGCCGGCCGCGGCGGTCGACGATGTCCGGCCGCCAGATCGACGGGGCTAGTGGCCGGGTCATCGCGGTACGGGGCTCCGCGACCTGCCCCTTGAGCGCGAGCCGGACGAGCTGGATGCCGATGGCCGAGAAGGCCACCATAATCGCAAGCGCGACCGCGAACGAACGCATCACATAGGAGGCGGCCGGTTGGATCGCGGCAGCATGCGAGACTGAGGCGGGTGACGCGGACACGGGCACTGGCCTCAATTGTCTTGCGGCCGGTGTGTCTGGTCGCTCTGCGCGGCAACAGCCCGGGGCGGTAGCGCTTTCGCTTTCACGTACTGCTCGCCCGCTGCTGGCACCAGGCCGATGGCACGGGCGAGCGGCTCGATCCGTTCGGGGCGGGAGAGATAAGCGAGCTCGGCCCTGAGCACGGCAGAATCACTCCGCAGTCGTTCGCGGTAACGCTCCCGTGCCTGCACGGCGTGATCGAGCTGCCGGCCGTCGTAGCTGACCTTGTAGAGCAGGAAGGCGCAAGCCAAAGCCAAAGCGGCGGCAATCGCGGACGAGATGCGAAGCATGACGTGCCTTTCGCGTTAGTCGCGCTCAGCGGGCGAATTGCGGCACGCCCATGGCCGCGGCATCGAGCGGCCAGCTCGGAGCATCGGTGCGCTCGGCCGCCCGCAACTTGGCGGATCGAGCACGCGGGTTGGCCGCGATCTCCTCCTCTTCAGGAGTAACAGGGCGGTGGTTAACGATTCGGAAACTTGCGGCCCGTTGCTGGGCGGTCGCCGGCATATGTCGGGACGGGCCTGCGGTTTTGCCGGCGCGTTCGGCTAAAAAGCGCTTAACGATCCGGTCCTCCAGCGAGTGGAAGGTGACGACCACGAGCCGTCCGCCGGGCTTCAGCAGCCGCTCGGCCGCAGCGAGCCCGCCCGCTACCTCGTCAAGTTCGCCATTGACGGCGATCCGCAGGGCCTGGAACGTGCGCGTCGCAGGATGCCGGCCTTCGATCTTGCGGTTGCCGAACACCTGGGAGACGACGCGCGCGAGCTGCAGCGTTCGCGTCAGCCGCTCGTTCGTCCTAGCGCGCACGATGGCGCGCGCGACGGCCCGCGACTTCCGCTCCTCACCGAAGTGGTAGATGACGTCCGCCAGCTCGCCCTCGTCGAGAGTATTGACGAGATCTTCCGCGCTCGGCCCCGTGCGCGACATGCGCATATCGAGCGGGCCATCGGTCTGAAACGAGAAGCCGCGCTCGGGCTCGTCGATCTGCATCGATGACACGCCGAGGTCGAACACGACACCGTCCACCTGGGCGAAGCCGGCGTCCGCGGCGAGCGTCTCGAGCTCGCTGAAAGGACCTTGGCGAATCTGGAACCTGGCTGGGTAAGCCGACGCCAGCTCCGCGCTGCCGGCGATGGCAGTCGGGTCGCGATCGACGGCGAGCATCCGGCAGTCCGCCGCCTCCAGGATCGCGCGCGTGTAGCCGCCGGCCCCGAAGGTGGCGTCGATGTACGCTTGGCCGTCAGTCGGCCCGAGGTGCTTTAGGACGGCTGTGAGCAGCACGGGAGTGTGGCGGCCGTGGTTGGCCTCCTCGCCCGCGGTGCTCAGCTCGGTCTGAGTTCCGCGACCCGCCATCACTCCCGTGCTCCTGTACCGCCGCCTTGTTCCCCGTCATTATCGCGGCGGTTCCCCGCGCCGAAAAGCTTCCGGTGCTCATGCACCTTGTCGCGGGCCCGCTGCCGGCGTTCGGCGAAACGCTCCGGCTCCCACATTTGAAACTTGTCGCCCAGGCCGACAAACGTAACCTGACCGGTAAGTCCGGCGTGGGCGCGAAGCGCTTCAGGAAGGACGATGCGCCCGTCCTGGTCGATGCTGAGGACCTGCACGTCGCCGTAGAGAGCGACAGACAACTCGTCCCGCTCATCCGAATAATCCGGGAGACCCGCGAGGAGATCATCGATTTTCTTCGCAAGTCTTTCGCCACCTGCATCGAGCGCAGGAGAATCGAGCGAGGGGTAGCAGTAGATCCCGCCGGCATAGCCGTCGCGCTCGAGAACCGCGCGAAAGGATGCTGGAATTGAAACGCGTCCTTTGGCGTCGATCTTGTTGGTGAATGTCGAGACAAAACGGTCCATCCCCGGTTCTAAACCTTACCTGACGCGCAATACTTGACGCCAATACCTCCCCTGTCCTGACGCCGTGCGCTCAACTCCCGGTAGAGGTCCGGACTCGTCCGCCGGACTGGGACGTGGCGGTCGCTCTGGGTCTCCGGCCCTCGAGGAGACCGGCGCCACTGCCACTGTCCCATGCCCGGTGCGGACGGGCATTCATGGGATTGCATGGAATCTTATGGTCGTCAACGGGATGTTAACGGATCGCTTGGGAGCCAGTGGAGCAATGGTGGATTGTGGCAAGCGCGCCACAATCGCGCGCCGTCGCGCGGGGTCGTGCGCCGCGCCGCTCGAATCGACTTGTGTTTTCCGATTTGGCTGACCTCGCCAGACGGCCAGATCTTCCGTGCCGCGCATGAGCTTGCGGGCGCCGGATGACGCGCGAATTTGCCGGGTCAGGTTGTCAGGAGAGGTGTGTCGAGCCCGGGCGCGCAACCGACGCGCGGGACTTCCATCTCAATCGGCAAGGGTAAGCCGGTCGAAGAGGCGATGCACCCAGCATCACCGCTATGTCAGGGCCGGTGACTTCGATCAGCGGCTCTGGGTGGCGAGGATGTGGATGGCGAAGTAGCCGAACACCCCGGCGACGGTCCAGTCGATGGCGCGTAGCACGCGGCGCTTGCCTTTGATGAAAGCGATCAGTCGCTCCGCGCCAAGAACCATCAAGGCAGCGAACGGCAACGAGAAAATCACGTAATAGACGCCAAGGAACACCAGCTTGGCAGCCGCATCCGGATCGCCTGCGCGCACGAACTGGGGCAGGAAGGTCACGAAGAACAGAACGACCTTGGGATTGGTCAGGTTGACGCCGGCCCCGAGGAGAAGGGTCTGCATGAACGGTTGGCTGGTGGAGCCCTCATTCTTCATGTTGAGCGCCGAGCCCGACCGGATCGCGTCGAACGCGAGCCACAGCAAATAAGCCGCGCCGATGATCTTGACCGTCGCGAATGCAGTGGCGGAGGCGGTCAGCAGTGCCGAGAGCCCGACAGCGGCCAGCAGCGTGTGCACCAGACAACCCAGATGTGCCCCGAGCATCGCTGCCATTCCGGCCCGGCGCCCTCCGGATACGGTCTTGGCGAGAAACAGGCTCATGTCCGGCCCGGGCGTCAGGAACAGGACCGCACAGGCAAGGGTGTAGGTGAGGAGCGTCGCGGTGTCGGGAAGGAAGCTCATCGGGGGTCCTGACATTGAGCACGGGTGAAGCGGTCTGAGCACGCCGAATGCTGCTGCCTAGCTTCATGTCTGAGTGCTGAACACCTTTTTTCAAAAACTCGGAGATTGCCCCGGCCTTATGGAGTGCCCCCTAGCTTAGGGCAGTTCCCGTATGAACCTTGCGATCATCCATGTTGAACGGGGAATTCGAGGCGGACAAATCAAATTCGCTGGCGGATCATTACCAAGCCTTGCATGGCAACGCCATTCGGCGCGATCGGGCGCACGCCGCTGAAGAGGTGGCACTGATCGAGCCCGAGCTCGCCAGTAGGAGCAAGTCCGCATTCATCTCCAACATGAGCCACGAGCTGCGCACGCCGCTCAACACTGTAGTCGGATTTTCGAAGCTCATCGATGAGTACCCTCAAAGGCGGTTCCAGGACGAGGAGATCGTCGGCGCTGATGCCTCATCCACGCCCTCAATCGCATGCCGCGCCGGTGTCGCTTGAGAGATGAGATGGGGACTGATAGCCTACCAGACATTGCGACGGTTGCGGCTCGGCAGGTTCCGCGTCAGCGAGCCGAGATATCGGAATTCCAGGGTGCGCGATCGGCCGAGGGAACATCCGTGGCCGGTGCAGTGCGAGAAATAACCGAGGGTCTTCCGGCACTTCTCGAAAAACCGGTAAGGCTCCAGACAAGGGAGCGCGGATGAAAGGACTTTATCCGGTCATCCTGTCCGGCGGCTCCGGGACACGCCTCTGGCCGTTGTCTCGTGCGATGTATCCGAAGCAGTTCATTCGCTTCAATGGACGCGAAAAGAGCCTGCTCGGGGCGACTTTACAGAGACTGGGCCCAGACGCGGGCTTCGCGCCGCCGACGATCCTCTGCAATGTCGAGCACCGCTTTCTCGTCAAGGAGAACCTCGACGCCAGCAAGATCGAGGCGAGGGCCGTCGTTCTGGAGCCAGTTGCCCGCAATACCGCCGGCGCCATTGCCGTGAGTGCGCTCAGCGTGCTGCGTGATGATCCCTCTGGCATCATCGTCGTCATGCCATCCGACCACGTCATACGAGACGAGGCCCGCTTCACCGAGGCAGTCCGGCTGGCGGGCAAGGTTGCTGCGACCGGGCGGCTGGTGCTGTTCGGCATCACGCCCAGCACGGCCCATACCGGCTATGGCTACATTCGGCGCGGCAAGGCACTCGAGGGCTTCGACGGCGGCGCGTACAAGGTGGAAGCCTTCGCGGAGAAGCCCGACGCCGCGACCGCGCAGCTCTTTGTCGACGACGGCCACTACTTCTGGAACAGCGGCATTTTCGTGCTGCATGCGCGGACGTTCATCGACGAGCTCAAGAGTTTGGCGCCTGAAATCCTGCAGTGTGCCGAGGCGGCGCTCGACAGGGCGCAGTCGGATATCGGCTTCCTGCGGCTCGACCGCGATGCGTTCGCGCAATGCCCGAACATTTCGGTCGATTATGCGGTGATGGAGAAGACGGCGGCCGCGGCCATGGTGCCCACCGAGATCGGCTGGAACGATGTCGGCTCCTGGTCGTCGCTGTGGGACATCGCGCCCCACGATGAGCACGGCAATTACGTCAGCAGCGGCGAGGCGATCCTGGAGGACTCCTCCGGCTGCTACGTCCACAGCGACAGGTCGCTCGTCTCCACGCTCGGGGTCGAGAATCTCGTCATTGTCGACACACCGGACGCGTTGCTGGTCGCTGACAAGTCGCGCGCGCAGGACGTTTCGAAGATCGTCTCGCGGCTCAAGCTCGCCGATCGCAAAGAGCATCAGCAACATGTCCGGAGCTATAGGCCCTGGGGGTACTTCGAGACGCTGTCGCTCGGTCCCCGCTTCCAGGTCAAGCTGCTGCACGTCAAGCCGGGCGGCAAGCTCTCCATGCAGATGCACCACCATCGCTCGGAGCATTGGGTCGTCGTCCACGGCACGGCCAAAGTGACAGTCGGCGATACGGTGAACCTCGTGCGCGAGAACGAGAGCGTCTACATCGTCGCGACGCAGTGGCACCGTCTGGAAAATCCGGGGAAGGTGCCACTCGAGCTGATCGAGGTGCAGATCGGCAGCTATTTCGGCGAGGACGACATCCTGCGTTCAGACGATGTCTACCATCGTGCGCCCGAGGAGACTCGGTAGACGGCCCGGGAAGGGCCGGAGCCTCGTTGCAAGGTTCTGGCGCTCCAGGCTTGCGGCGATGATCACCCGCGGGATTTTTGGCAAAGGTTACGCCAGCGCACGGCGTCTGCCGCGAACGCTGCGGCTGGCCAGCACCTTGTCGATACGGCGGCCGTCGAGGTCGACGACCTCGAACCGCCAGCCATTGGCCTCGATGTGCTCGCCGGTCTCGGGCAGATGCTGGAAATGGGCCAGCACGAACCCGGCGACGGTCTCATAGGCGCGCTTTTCGGGCAGGGTGAAGCCGAGCTTATCCGCCATCTCGTCAGCAGGCATCGAGCCGGAGAGCAGCCAAGAGCCGTCATCCCGTTCCACGGCGTTGGGCTCGGTGCCGGCAGTGTCGGACCTGAACACCCCGGCAATCGCCTCCAGGACGTCGGCCGGCGTCACCAGCCCCTGGAAGTTGCCATACTCGTCATGGATGAGCGCCATGGGCACGACCGCGTCGCGGAGAAGCGCCAGCGCGTCGAGGGCGTCGGTGGTTTCTGGAATGATCGGCGCCTTGCGGACGTGCGAGCGCACCTCGAATGGCTTGCCGGAAAGGAGCGTAGCCAGCAACTCGCGCGTCTGGACGACACCAATCATCTTGTCGACGGAGCCATCGCCGACAGGCAGGCGAGAATGCGGGGTGTCGATCAGGCGCTCCTTGATGTCGTCCTGAGAAGCGGCGATGTCGATCCAGTCCACATCGGTTCGCGGCGTCATCAATCCAACGACAGTCCGGTCCGCCAGGCGCATGACGCCCGCGAGCATCTCGCGCTCGCCGGTTTCGAGGACGCCGATGCGCTCGGCCTCGGCGATCAACGCTTTGATCTCCTCGTCGGTCACGCGACTCTCGCGCTCGGTCGACTCGCCCATGACGTGGAAGACGAGCCGGGTGGAGGCATCGAGCAGCCAGACCGCGGGCGCCGCCACCCTGGCGACGACGATCATGATCGGGGCGACGATGCAGGCGAGGCTCTCGGCATTACGCAGCGCGAGGTTCTTCGGAACGAGCTCGCCCAGGATCACGGAGAAGTAGGTCACGATGACGACAACGGCACCGTATCCGAGGGGAACCGCTGCGCTGGCGGGAACACCCGCCTGCATTAGGTAGCTCGCGGCGGTCAAGCCGAACGCTTCACCCGAGTACACGCCGCTGATGATGCCGATGAGCGTGATGCCGATCTGGACGGTCGAAAGGAACCGGCCCGGGTTCATCGTGAGCGCGAGAGCGCGATCGGCTCCACGACGGCCGGCGGCAGCAAGCGCCTTCAGACGCGGCGGGCGGGAGGAGACGACCGCTAGCTCGGAAAGCGCAAAGAGGCCGTTGAGGAGAATGAGCGCCAGGACAATCAGAAGCTCGATCACGTCATTTTCGGCGGACGTGTTCGCGTCCAAGCCACTCCTTTCGGAAAGTTGAGCCGATACTAGTGAGCAGCATTCGGCGGGTCAACGCGCCGCGCCTCCGTCACGGTCCGGACGAGCGCCAGCGCGATGCGATAAGCCGCATGCGGTGCAAACATGTGCCAGCTCGGAGCGGTCCAATTCAGCGTTGAGCACGATCGGAGCGCGGCGGTTCCATCACAAGCGTCGGGACAGCGGGGGGCGCCCGCTGCGCTTCGGCCTCCATGGTGCGGAGTTGTGAGTAGTAGCGGCGCACGCTGAGTGGAATGAGCGCGATATACAACAGAGTCCCGACCGTCAGCGTGGCATAGGGATAGGTGACGAGCAGCGCGATGACGGCGCCGGCGAGCACGAACAGCGGCATGACCCACTCGCGCGAGATGCGCTCGCCGAGCAGCTTGCCGGAGTAGGTCGGGATCGTGCTTACCATCAGGAAGGCCACAAGCAGGGCGTAGGCGAGGACGAAATAGATGGGCCAGCCCGTGCGCATCTCGAGCACGCCGAGCTGATCGAGGTAGACCGGCAGCAGCGCGATGATTGCGCCAGCAGGTGCCGGGACGCCGGAGAAGTAATTCGACTGCCACTTGGGCTTCTCGACGTCGAGAACGGCGTTGAAGCGCGCCAGTCTGAGGCCGCAGGCCACTGCAAGCAGCAGCACCACGATCCACGCCAATCCCCGCATGCCGGGCGTTGCCCATTCACCCCAGGTAAACAGCACGATGGCCGGAGCGACGCCGAAATTGACGAAGTCAGCGAGGCTGTCGAACTCCGCCCCGAAGCGGGAGGAGGCCTTCAGCAAGCGCGCGACCCGGCCGTCGACGCCGTCGAGCAGAGCCGCGAACACGATGGCCGCGAGCGCCAGCTCGTACCGGCCTTCGATCGCCATGCGGATCGCGGTCAGGCCGGCGCACAGACCGACGAGGGTGAAGAAATTCGGAATCAGCATCCGAACGGGCACCTGCCTGTACTTGAACAGCGCGCGGCGCCGCCGGCGGCGGGTATCTTCCTCCAACCTGGACACAAGCGGATCCATCAGGGTCTCCCTCGGCCCCTCGAGGCTTTGTTCTGCAAGCCATTCACGCTCGATGAACGCGCCTCGGTTAATCGCACTCTCAGTGTCAATGAAGTAGGCGGCGCTGCTGCCGAATGACGGCCCGGCGCCGCTTACTTTCAGCTCCGGCGCGCCTCGCGCTCCGGCTCGTTCGACTTGAGGTCGGCGAGCACAGTCTCACCCGCGATCGCGCGCTGGCCGACCGATACCAGCGGAACTCCCGCGGGTGGAAGGTAGACATCAACACGCGAGCCGAAGCGGATCAGTCCGAACCGCTGGCCGACCCCGACCGTATCACCTTCGCTCGAAAACGTGACAATACGTCGAGCCACGAGGCCCGCGATCTGGACGACGCCGATCTCGACGCCCGACGGCGTGAGTATGACCAAGCCGCGCCGCTCGTTCTCCTCGCTTGCCTTGTCCAGCTCGGCGTTGAAGAAGGCGCCGGGCACATAGACTGACCGCGTGATGCGGCCGGCAACCGGAGCCCGATTGATGTGAACGTCGAAGACCGACAGGAAAATGGAAATGCGCGTCCGCGTCTCCTCGCCGAGGCCAAGCTCCTGCGGGGGCCGCACACGCTCGATGGCGCTCACCCGGCCATCGGCGGGTGCGATGACGAGGCCCTCGCGAAGGGGGGTGACGCGGTCAGGGTCGCGGAAGAAATAGGCCACCCAGACGGTGAGGACTGCGAAAACCCATCCCAGCGGCTGCCAGATCAGGAAGAACAGCAGCGTCACGGCGAGGGCGATCGCAACGAACTTGTGGCCGTCGCGATGGATCGGGACGAATGAATCCGCAATCGTACTGAGAAGGCTGCGGTTCTCGGACAAGGGCAAATTCTCCAACGCTTCGGGAGTGGGAACCAAGTCTTAGCGCCCGAAGCGAGGGATCGCTAGTGGCATGTCGCCTCGCAGCCGGCGGCCCGTTTCGAGCTCATCCTGCCCGGTGCAGGGGCCTGAAATGAGACGCTTTATTCGATCGGGACGGCGACGAAGCGCATGTCGCCCTTGCCATCCTCGACCCGCAACAGCACCGCCTTGCGGCCCGCGCGACGGACCTTGTCGACGTTCCTGATGAGGTCATCGACGCTCGCGATCTGCTCCTGCGCGGCCTCGACGATCACGTCACCTGCCTTCACACCCTTCTGTGCGGCGGGGCTCTGCGGGTCGGCTTCCGTCACGAGCAGGCCTTTGATCTTCTTGTCGAGCCCGTGGGTCCGGCGCAACTCGTCCGTCAGCGGTGTCACCTTGAGCCCGATTAACGCCCGGCCGGGCTGGGTCGGTTTGACGTCGCCCCTGGTGTCGGAGTCGGCGGGAACGACCTCAGGCTTCGTATCTTCGCTCAGACGGCCGACCACGACCTTGAAGCTCTTCTTCTCGCCCTTGCGCATGGCCTCGACGTCTACCGACTTGCCAATCGGTGTCTGGGCCACGATGCGCGGCAGCCCGCGCATGCTCGACACTTCCTTGCCGTCGAACTTCAGGATGACGTCACCAGATTCGATGCCGGCCTGCGCCGCGGGGCCGTCGGGCGTCACGCCGGCGACGAGGGCGCCAGAACTCTCGCTCACGCCCAGGGACTCGGCGATGTCCTCGCTCACCGACTGGATACGAACGCCGAGCCAGCCGCGCCGCGTCTCGCCATAGAGCCGCAGCTGCTCGATGACCGGTACTGCAATGTCCGAGGGGACGGCGAAGCCGATGCCGATCGACCCGCCGGTCGGCGAGATGATGGCGGTGTTCACGCCGACCACCTCGCCCTCCATGTTGAACAGCGGCCCCCCGGAGTTGCCCTTGTTGATCGCGGCGTCCGTCTGCAGGTAGTCGTCGTAGGGACCGGAGTTGATGTCGCGGGCCTTGGCGGAGATGATGCCGACGGTCACCGAGCCTCCGAGCCCGAACGGGTTGCCGATGGCCATGACCCAGTCCCCGACCCGGATCGACTCCGAGGAGCCGAAGCGAACGGCTTTGAGCGGCTTCGTCGGGGTGACTTTGAGCAACGCGAGATCGGTCTTGCCATCCTTGCCGACGACCCGGTCGACCTTGAGACGCGAGCCGTTGCTGAAGTTGACAATGATTTCGTCCGCGCCCTCGATCACATGCGTATTGGTGACGATCAGCCCTTCGGCGGCGTCGATCACGAAGCCGGATCCGAGGGAAGAGACCTTGCGGTCCCGCTGCGGGCCGCCACCCTTCTTATTGAAGAAATCCTCGAACAGGTCCTCGAACGGCGAGCCGTCGGGCACGCGCGGCAGGGGCGCGCCTTGTGGACCCTTTACGGTTTGAGAGGTCGAGATGTTGACGACAGCGTCGATCAGCTGCTCGGCGGTCTCGGCGACCGACTGGGGGCCGCGCGCCTCGGCGCTTCCGGAGACCACCAGCATCGTGAGGGAAAGTGCCAGTCCAGCAAGTACGCGAGGAGCGCGTTTCGTTTCCTTGAACAGCGGCAGGGTCGTCATCTCACGTGTCCTTTCGACCTGCATGCGCACAACATGGTCGCCTCGCACGGGGCGAGGC
>JAEZHL010000320.1 GCA_023416575.1 Pseudomonadota bacterium | reverse complement strand
GGGGTCTGCCGCGAGATCTGCGTTCCGGCCGAAGCCAAGCTCGCCCTGCCGATCCCGGCAGGTGGAATTGGCGTCGGCTCGCCCGAGATCGCCGCCGGGCTTGCCGCCGTCCCGCGCTCGACCGCAGAGCGGCAGGCGAGTGACCCCGAGTTGAAGGCGGGCGAGGCCCACCTCGGATCGGAGCGGCCGCGCCTCGTATTCGAGGTGCGCTACCCGGCATCCGTCGCATCGGGCGACCTCTTCGTGGAGGCGCCCGATTCGAGCTATCTGCCGCTGCCGGTCAGGACCTCGGCGCAGGGCGACACGGTTCGCTTCGAGGTGGACTTGAGCGAGGTCGACAACGCAGCCGCCCTGCGGGGAAAGTCCGTTCTGCTCACCATGGTCTCCGACGCGGGCCAATCCGAGACGCGATGGACGGTCGAGTAGGTAGCCGGAACTCTTTCAGCTGAGCCGAACTACGTATAGGGTTCGGCTGCGTACCTGCGGCAGGTACACTGAGGATGAATTCCGGAGAGCATCATGACCATCAAGGTGGGCGACCAGCTGCCCGAAACGACTTTCACGGTGATGGGCCCCGAAGGGCCGAAGCAGATGAGCACCAGCGAGGTGTTCGGGGGCAAAAAGGTGGCGCTGTTCGCTGTTCCTGGCGCCTATACCCCGACGTGCCACAAGCAGCATATGCCCGGCTTCGTCGCGAACGCACCCGAGTTCCAGAACCGGGGCTTCGACACGATCGCCTGCACGGCGGTCAACGACGTCTTCGTGCTCAGCCAGTGGGCCAAGGATACCGGCGCCGAGGGCAAGATCACGATGCTCGCTGACGGCAGCGCGGACTTCGCGAAGAAGCTGGGCCTCGAGATCGACCTGACGGCACGGGGACTTGGCGTGCGCTCGAAGCGCTATTCGATGATCGTCGACAATGGCGTGGTGACGGTCCTCAACGTCGAGGATGCGCCTCCCCAGCACGACAAGTCGAGCGCCACGACGCTGCTGTCCTGCTCGCTGTAGGTCAACAAGGGCGAGAGCCTTTCCGGGCTTCGAGGAAGTGCGGAAAGGCTTTGGCGACGATCGAGAAATTCGCCGACGTTTGCGGACGGGTCAGAGCGAATTTCTCGATCTGACTGCATCCGGCTGACGATCCAGAGCGCTTACCGGCCGCGAAGCTCGCGGATCGCTTGGCGCGCAAGCTCGTCGGCACGCTCGTTCTCGGGATGGCCGGCGTGGCCTTTGACCCAGTGCCAGCGGATCTCGTGCTCGCCGAGGGCCTGATCGAGACGCTGCCACAGCTCGACGTTCTTCACCGGCTTCTTGTCGGCCGTGCGCCAGTTGTTGCGCTTCCACGTGTGTATCCAGGCCGTGATGCCGTTCCTGAGATAGGCGCTGTCCGTATAGAGATCGACGACGGACGGCCGCTTCAAAGCCTCGAGCGCCGCGATGGCCGCCATCAGCTCCATGCGATTGTTGGTCGTCACCGGTTCGGCACCCCAGAGCTCCTTGCGGTGCGCACCGGACATCAGTATCGCGCCCCAGCCCCCTGGTCCCGGATTTCCGGAGCAGGCGCCGTCAGTGTAGATCTCGATAGTCGGGCGATCGGGCGTCATAGGGCGGCGTCTAGTCCGTATTCGCTGGCAGAGCGCACGGCGCGGTGAAAGCGCAGCCGGCGCAGGTATTCGAGGGGGTTATGCGGTTTGACGAGCGCGTGCTCTGACGTGTGCAGCCAATCGTGCGCGCGCGTCAGCAGAAAGCGCAGCGCAGCGCCGCGCGCCAGGACGGGCAACGCCTCGCGCTCTGCGGATTCCAGTTTCCGCACAGTGCTGTAGCCCTTCAGCAGGGCCCGGCCTTTGGTGATGTTGAACGAGAAATCCGGCTCGAAGCACCAGGCGTTGAGACACACCGCGACGTCGTAGGCGAAGTAGTCGTTGCAGGCGAAGTAGAAGTCGATCAGGCCGGACAGCTCGCCGCCGCGGAAGAATACGTTGTCGGGGAACAGATCGGCGTGAATCACGCCTGCCGGAAGCGCCTGGGGCCAGTTGGGCAACAGCTCCGCCAGCTCGTGTTGGATCTCTTCGCCGAGGCCCGTCGCAACTTCATCGGCCCGGCTTTCGAAACGGCGGAAGACTGGTTCCCATCCTGCCGGTCCGAGCGCATTCTGGCGCGTCAGGCCAAATCCGCGCCCGGCCAGATGCAGCTTGGCCAGAGCCTGTCCGACGGCTTGGCAGTGCTCGGTCCGTGGGCGGCGGATCCAGATGCCGTCGAGGAAGGTCACGAGCGCCGCCGGACGCCCGGCGAGCTCGTTGAGCATGACGCCGCGGCGGTCGCGGATCGGTGTCGGGCAGGTGATGCCAGCCCTGGCGAGATGCTCCATCAGGCCAAGGAAGAACGGCAGATCCTGGCGATCGACGCGCTTTTCGTAGAGCGTCAGGATGAAGCGCCCCTGGCTGGTGTGGACCAGGAAATTGCTGTTTTCGACGCCTTCCGCGATGCCCTTGTAGGTGAGAACGTCACCCAGCCCGTAGCTGTCGATGAAGCGAGCGAGATCGTCGTCGGCGACTTCGGTATAGACCGCCATGAGTCAGGTGCTCGCGGGCTGCTTGTTCTGTGCGGGCGTTCCGCGCAGCTCGCGCGGCACGTTGAAGGCGATGTTTTCCTGGGCCGTGCTGACCATTTCGACCGTCACGTCGAAGCGGGCGCGGAATGCGTCGACGATCTCGTTGACCAGCTCCTCGGGTGCGGAAGCGCCTGCGGTAAGGCCAACTGCGCCGACCCCCTCGAACTCTGCCCAATCGACGTCGGCGGCCCGCTGGACGAGCATCGCCCGCGCACAGCCGGCCCGCTCGGCGACTTCGACCAGCCGGAGAGAATTCGAGCTGTTCGGGGCGCCGACGACGAGAAAGCGATCGACCTTGGGAGCCACGGACTTCACCGCCGCCTGACGGTTCGTCGTGGCGTAGCAGATATCCTCCTTGTGCGGACCGACGATCTTGGGGAAACGCCGATGCAACACGGCAACGATCTCGGCCGTATCGTCGACCGAAAGTGTCGTCTGGGTGGCGTAGGCAAGCCTCTCCGGATCGCGTGGGGTGAAGGTCCGCGCGTCCTCCACCGTCTCGACCAGCGTCACCGCGCTTTCGGGCAGCTGGCCCATCGTGCCAACGATTTCAGGGTGCCCCGCATGCCCGATCAGCACCAGCTCGCGTCCGAGCGCATGATGCTGATGCGCTTCTTTGTGCACCTTGGAGACCAGCGGGCAGGTCGCGTCGAGGTGGAAAAGATTGCGGGCTTTGGCGGCTGCCGGAACGGACTTCGGCACGCCGTGTGCCGAGAAGATCACAGGTGCCGTCGTTTCCGGAACTTCGTCCAGCTCTTCCACAAAAACGGCACCTTTCGCCCGGAGAGAGTCGACCACGAACCGGTTGTGAACGATCTCATGACGCACGTACACAGGGGGGCCGTACTTGGCCAGCGCCAGCTCGACAATCTGGATTGCGCGGTCGACACCGGCGCAAAATCCCCGTGGCGCCGCCAATATCAACGTCATTTTTGCGCGCGTGCCGCCTGGGCACTGGTCAAAGGCTGGAGAGGCGGACATACGTATGTCGAGGTCCTTCGAGTCGCTTATGACCCGTTGCTACGCGCTCGGCGGCTTTGAGTCGAGGGAGTTGGGCACACCCGGCCGCAGTGCGACAAGTGTTCCCACGTCAGTGTGGTGTTCCGTTGCAATGAGAGGCAGCAGACTGCCGCATTCATCTCGGCACGAAGAACGAGCGGGACAGCCGTGATCACATCGAAAATAGCCTCAGAAGAAACTGCCGCGAGACGTGGAATGGTCCGGTTGCTCACTTCGACACTCCTGATGACCCTGTTGGCCGGCTGCGGCATGTCGAGCCTCACCTCGGGCCTCGGCGGCGGTGCATTCGGCGGCGGGTCCAGCTCGCGGACGGAGGTTGCCACCGTCAGCGAGGAGCAGCTGCTGTCAGCGGCCAAGGCGGATTACGGGACGACCGGCGCAACGGGCATCGACGTGGCGCACGGATGCCCCCGGTTCGTCGTGTGGCCGCGTGACAATCACGTCACGATCTACGAGTCTGGTCGGGTCGGCGACGGCCTCGCCGTCATGCACCGCGGCGAAATCACCAAGACGGCGCGGGAGTGCCAGATCGAATCCGGCCGCGTGATTGTGAAGTACGGATTTTCTGGCCGCGTCCTCCTCGGCCCACGTGGTCAAGCGGGCAATGTGACCCTGCCGATCAACGTGTTCGTGACCGATGCCCGCCGCGAGAAAATCGCCCAGGATGCGATGAAGGTGGCCGTCGCCGTGGCTGTGGACAAACCGATCGGCTATTTCTCGGTCGTGCGCACCGTGACCTTCCAGATTCCCGAGGGTACGCGGCCGGCCGAGTACGAGGTTTTCGTCGGCTTCGACCGCAATCTCCCCAACGCGGGCTAATTTTCATTTCGATCGGGATCGCGAGCCCATCTCGGCGGGGCGCGGGCGCCTCGGCCTGTGCGCGCCGTCGCGCGAGGTGGGGCAGGGACGCGCATCGGCAGATCGCGTCATTGCGATGTCAATTCTGGCCTGTGTGCCGCGCCGCCATGCTGATTGACTTCGCGGCCGGCCAGCCTATGTTGGCTATAGCCAATCGAGACTTGCGGAAGAGGTCGGCATCATTCGTTACGCCGGCGCCGAAGGAGCAACCGCCCCGGAACCTCTCAGGCAGAAGGACCGCAAGTTGATGGCGCTCTGGAAAGCGATCGCGGTGTCAGGCACCCCGGTCCACCGAAGGGGTTAAGATCCGGCTTCCGCAACAGATCGCGGGCGGCCGGGTTGAATCTCTCAGGTACCGAGACAGAGGGGGCTCATAAGCGGGTGTTTCGGCACCTGTGCAACTGAGCCGTCTGATCCCTCGGGACCCTCGACCATGAGCTCCGACACCGCCGCTGAATCCCTGAAACGAACCCCTCTTTACGAGCAGCATTCCGAGCTCGGTGCCAAGATGGTGCCGTTCGCCGGTTACGAGATGCCGGTGCAGTACCAGCTCGGTGTCCTCAAGGAGCACCAGCACGTGCGCGTGCGTGCGGGCCTGTTCGACGTGTCTCACATGGGCCAAGCTTGGTTGTCCGGCCCGGACCACGACACGACGGCAGCGGCGCTCGAGGCGCTCGTGCCGGCGGACATCACGAGCCTGAAGCGCGGCCAGCAACGCTACACGCAGCTCCTCAACGATGAAGGCGGGATCGTCGACGATCTGATGGTCAGCCGATCTGTCGATCCGGCTGACGACGGCAAGCTGCTGCTCGTCGTCAACGCGTCCCGCAAAGAGATCGATTACGAGTACATTTCCGCCCGGCTACCGGGCTCGGTGCGCCTGCAGCCGATGACAGACCGCGCGCTCTTGGCGCTGCAGGGGCCGGAAGCGGCGGCAGTGCTGGCACAGCACGCCCCCGATGCCGTCGCACTGGGCTTCATGAGCACGCTCACCACAGCCGTCGGATCCCACCAGTGCCATATCAGCCGCTCGGGCTATACCGGCGAGGACGGGTTCGAGATTTCGGTCGCCGCGGACGAGGCGATCGCCCTGGCACGGCTGCTGCTTTCAAGCGAAGCGGTTCAACCGATCGGCCTCGGAGCCCGCGATTCACTAAGGCTCGAAGCGGGGCTGTGCCTTTACGGGCACGAGCTCGACGAGGTGACAACGCCTGTCGAGGCGAACCTCGTCTGGTCCATTCAGAAGCGACGGCGACAGGAAGGTGGCTTCCCGGGCGCGGAGCGGATCCAGAAGGAGCTGCGGGATGGGCCGAGCCGCCTGCGCGTCGGCCTGAAGCCCGAAGGCCGCGCGCCTGCGCGCGATGGCACGGAGATTCTTGAGCCGTCGGGCGCCCGCATCGGCATCATCACCTCGGGCGGCTTCGGCCCGACCGTCAATGGCCCGATCGCCATGGGCTATGTCGAGACCGCTTTCGCCAAGCCCGGCACGTCTGTCGAGTTGAGGGTGCGCGGCAAGGCGCAGCCCGCGCGCATCGTCGAGCTTCCTTTTGTTCCGCATCGCTACCTTCGCAAATCCTGAACCCGGAGAAACGCACCAATGGCGACCGAACGCTTCACCAAGGACCATGAATACATCCGCATCGAGGGTGACATCGGCACCGTCGGCATCACCCACCATGCCCAGGATCAGCTCGGGGACGTCGTCTTTGTCGAGGTGCCGGATGTCGGGCGCAAGCTGCAGCAGAAGGAAGCGGCGGCCGTCGTCGAATCGGTGAAAGCGGCGAGCGAGATCTACGCACCGGTTTCGGGCGAGGTGGTCGAGTCCAACAGCGCCCTCGCCGACAATCCGGCGCTGGTGAACGAGGATCCCGAGGGCAAGGCGTGGTTCTTCAAGCTGCGCATCGCCGACACGTCACAGCTCGGCGATCTCATGGACCGGGCAGCCTACGACGAATTCGTCAAGCAGAGCTGACCGGCCACTGGTGAACTCATGACAATTGCAGGCTTCGTCGCCATGGAGCGGTGCTGATGCGTTACCTTCCGCTAGAGCCGGCAGATCGGCAGGCCATGCTTGCCAGGATCGGCGTGCCGGCTGTCGACTCTCTCTTCGCCAATGTGCCGGCGAACAAGCTCCTGAAAGAGCTCCCGAAACTTCCCAAGGCGAAGGGTGAGCTGGCGGTGGAGCGCGAGCTCGGCGCACTCGCCGCGCGCGACGTTCCTGCGGGCTCGGTGCCGTTTTTCGTCGGCGCGGGCGCCTACCGCCACCACGTGCCGGCCACGGTAGATCATCTGATCCAGCGCTCGGAGTTCCTGACCTCCTATACGCCTTACCAGCCCGAGATCAGCCAGGGCACCTTGCAGGCTCTGTACGAGTTCCAGACGCAGGTGGCGCTGCTGACGGGCATGGAGGTGGCCAACGCCTCGATGTACGACGGCTCGACCGCGTGCGGCGAGGCGGTGCTGATGGCCAACCGCCTGACGCGGCGCAAGAAGGCCGTGCTGTCGGGTGGCCTGCACCCGCACTATCGCTCCGTCGTCGAGACGCTCGCGCACTGGGGGGACTCGGGCGTCGTCGCGCTCGAAGCCGATCCTCTGGGTACCGAGGACATCATCGGCCGGATCGATGGCGAAACCTCGTGCGTGGTCGTGCAGTACCCGAGCGTCTATGGCACGGTTCGCGACCTCACCCCGATCGCTGATGCGGCGCATGCGAAGGGCGCACTGCTGGTGGTGGTCGTCACCGAGGCGGTGGCGCTGGGCATGCTGAAGCCGCCGGGCGAGATGGGCGCCGATATCGTCGCCGCAGAGGGCCAGTCGATCGGCAACGGCTTGAATTTCGGGGGTCCCTACGTCGGCCTGTTCGCGACCCGCGAGAAGTTCGTCCGCCAGATGCCGGGCCGGCTTGCCGGTGAGACGGTCGATGCCGAGGGCCGGCGCGGCTTCGTGCTGACTTTGTCGACGCGCGAGCAGCACATCCGCCGTGAGAAGGCGACGTCGAACATCTGCACCAACTCCGGCTTGTGCGCGCTCGCGTTCACGATCCACATGACGCTGCTGGGCGAAGCAGGGCTCACCCGGCTGGCCAGGATCAACCATGCGAATGCGATCTCTCTCGCTGATCAGCTCGCCAAGGTGCGCGGCGTCGAGGTGATCACGCCGGCCTACTTCAACGAGTTCACGATCCGCGTTGCAGCTGATGCGCAGAACACGATCGATGCACTCGCCAAGAAGGGCGTGATGGGCGGCGTACCCGTGTCGCGGCTCGAGCCGACGCGCCGGGACCTGCGCGACCTCATCATCGTCGCATCGACTGAGATCAACACTGACGAGGACCGCGCTGCCTACGTCCAGGCGCTGCAGGAGGTGCTCTGATGGGCATGAATACACAAGGCCGGCCGACCTCTCCGGGCACCGTTTCAGCTGACGGCTGCGAGGTGCGGACCTTCACCGGCAACCGGGGGCTCGATCACGAGGAGCCGTTGCTGTTCGAGCGTGGCAGTCTTGCGAAAACCGGCGTCGATCTGCCGGAGCCGAAAGCGGTGGAGTCGCGCCTCGCCGGGCTCGAACGCAAGGGTACGATCGGGCTGCCAGGACTCACGGAGCCCGAGACGATGCGCCACTACGTGCGCCTCTCGCGCATGAACTACGCCATCGACAGCGGCCTCTACCCGCTCGGCTCGTGCACGATGAAGCACAACCCGCGCCTCAATGAGAAAATGGCGCGCCTGCCGGGCTTCGGCGATGTCCATCCGCTGCAGCCGCAACAGACGGTGCAGGGGGCGATCGCCCTCATGCAGATGCTGGCAGGCTACCTGCTGGAGCTGACGGGCATGACGGCCGTCGCCCTGTCGCCCAAGGCTGGCGCGCACGGGGAGCTGTGCGGCATGCTCGCCATCAAGGCGGCGCACGAGGCCGCCGGCTCGAAGCGCAACGTCGTGCTGGTGCCGGAGTCGGCACACGGGACCAATCCGGCCACGGCAGCCTTCATGGGCTACACGGTGCGCTCGATTCCCGCGCGTGAGGATGGCACGGTGGCCGTCGAGGCGGTCCGTGCGGCGCTCGGGCCCGACGTCGCGGCGATCATGCTGACGAACCCCAACACCTGCGGCCTCTTCGAGCCGGAGGTCGTCGAGATCGCCAAGGCTGTGCACGAGGCGGGCGCCTACTTCTACTGCGACGGCGCCAACTTCAACGCGATCGTCGGCAAGGTTCGCCCCGGCGACCTCGGCATCGACGCTATGCACATCAACCTGCACAAGACGTTCTCGACGCCGCATGGCGGCGGCGGCCCGGGCTCCGGACCGGTCGTCCTTTCCGAGGCGCTGGCCAAGTTCGCCCCGGTTCCCTTCGCAGTCCGCGAGGGTGAGCGGTTCCGCCTCATCGAGGATGTCGCCGAGGCGGAGCGCCTCGGGATGAAGCCGTTCGGCCGGCTCACGGCCTTCCACGGCCAGATGGGTATGTTCGTGCGCGCGTTGAGCTACATGCTCTCGCATGGCTCGGACGGTATGCGGCAGGCCTCGGAGGACGCGGTCCTTGCGGCCAACTACGTCCGCGCGGCGCTGCGCGATCTGTTCACCCAGCCGTTCGGCGATCAGCCCTGCATGCACGAGGTGCTATTCGACGACAAGTTCCTGAAGGACACCGGCGTCACCACCCTCGACTTCGCGAAGGCGATGATCGACGAGGGCTATCATCCGATGACGATGTATTTCCCGCTCGTCGTGCACGGTGCGATGCTGATCGAGCCGACGGAATCGGAATCGAAGGAAAGCCTCGACAACTTCATCGCCACCCTTCGTGATCTCGCTGAGGCCGCGAAGAGGGGCGACGTCGCCCGCTTCAAGGAAGCGCCGCGCCTCGCTCCCCGTCGTCGGCTCGATGAAACGCGCGCAGCGCGCGAGCCACGGCTCCGCTGGCGGCCCGATACGGCCCGCAAGGAGGCTGCGGAGTAGGTGGGCAAGGTTTGATGATAAGCAATCAGCTCTCCCTCCCTTGAGGGAGGGCTGACCAGACCGCTCCCTGTGCCTAGCCCTGATCCGGCTGTCGCGCGCCGATCAGGAACCACGTCTCCTGCTGGCCGACGCCCTTGATCTCGATCAGCCCGCGCGATTCGACCTCGAACGCATGCTGCAGTCGCTCCCGACAGAGCGGGCAGACATGGATGCGGCCCGGCGCACCGAGGTTCTCGAGCCGCGCCGCGAGGTTCACGGGATCGCCCCAGACATCGTAGCTGAACTTCCGTGTGCCAATCACGCCGGCCAGCACTGGCCCCGCGGCCATGCCGATCCGCATCTGCAGGGTGAGGCCCGTCTCCCCGCGCACACGCTCCACGGTCGCCAGCATGTCGAGGGCCATCCGCGCCAGCCGCTCGGCATGATCGTCCGCGGGCTCCGGCAGTCCCGCGACTGCCATGTAGGCATCGCCGATGGTTTTGATCTTCTCGACGCCATGCTGCGCGGCGAGCTTGTCGAACTGACTGACGATGTCGTTGAGCAGATCGACGACTTTCGCCGGGCCGAGCCTCCGGGCCAGCGCCACGAACCCCGAGATGTCGGCGAACAGCACACTCACCTCGTCATGGCTGTCCGCGACGAGCTCGCCTGGCCGCGCCTTGAGACGGTCTGCAACGCTGTCCGGCAGGACATTGCGCAAAAGGGCATCAGTCTCGGCCCGGGCCCGCTCGACGAGCCGGAACGCGTACCAGACGGAGGCGGCGATCAGCCCGACGGTCGTGATGGCCGCCTGCAGATAGAGCGAATCCAGGACCTCCGGGTCGGCCTCGATCAGCGCCGCCTCGGGGGGAAATCGGAACCAGGCCACGAGGTGCAGGACTAAGCCGACCATGACGACGGTCGCGATCAGCTTCAGCCGCTCGAGGCCGAACACGACGAACGGGGTAGCTGCCGCGACGAGATACTGCAGATGGACCCCGGCCGACCGGCCGAGATAGATCGTGAACGCCATGAGCGCGATGTACTCGCTGACGACGATCAGCATGCCGCCGGCGATCGGGCTGAAACGGTGCATCGCGGGCACCATGACGGCCATGACGAGCAGGGCGAGGTTTATGACCACCAGCGGCCAATAGGCGTCGTCCTGCACTTGCGCATGCTGGATGGCGTAGCCGGCTGTGGTGATGGCGATCAGATAAGCGAACACGTTGACGATCAGCAGCCGCCGACGGATGTCGGGCGCATAACCGGCGGTGCCGAGCTCAGCCAGCGCCTTGATGCACAGCCCCAACCGGCGCAGCACGGGATAGTGGGCCACCAGCGTCCGAGGCTGACGGCGTCGGAAGCATCCTGGGAGAAACGCGAAAGTTCGCGCAGGCCGCAGGGGCTCGGCGGCGGGCGAGCCCGCTTGGAGCGCATCGCCGGCGCGGCTCGCTCCACCCCGCCAATGCGAGACGGATCTTGGTCCCTGGGCGCTGTCCACGGACTTTCCTAACCCTGATTCGTGGCGTCGCCGGAAGCGCGAACTTTCAGTCGAATTCGGCCATGCGCCTCAGCTCGGCGATGTCGCAGTCGATCTGCGCATCCTGTCGCCTGATGGCCTCCATGTCCTCGAGGAGCGTCAGGGCAGCGTTCACCTTGGGCCGGCTTGCTCCAAGCAGTAGCGCCAGTTCGCCCTGGGACATGCCGAGATCGACGGTGCCACGTCCCGATTTCGCTTCGCCGTTCCGCTGGCGGAGCAGTCCGAGAAGGAACCTGGCGAGCCGCACCTCGATGCGATGCAGGGCGACGCCCTCGAGCTGAAGGTCCGTCTCTCGAATCCGCGAGCACAGGAAGGCAATGACGGCTTCCCCGAAAGAGGGCGAAGTCTGAGCCAGCCGCTTCAGTGTCGTGTGCGACAGCGTCATCGCTTTGACGGCATTGACGGCCGTGGCGTCCGCCGTCCTGAGCCCGCCATCGAGCGCCGCGATCTCGCCGAAGACATCTCCTTCAGCAGCATGGCTGAATGTCAGCTCGCGCCCTTCGCTCGAAAGCACGGACAACCGCACGCGGCCTTCCAGCACCAGGTACACGTCCTTGGCCGTATCGCCGCGCGCGAAAATCGCCTGGCCAGCGCCGTACGAGGCCTCTCGCATCTGCCGGGCAACCTCGATCCGGCTCGCTTCGTCGATTTTCCCGAACAGGGTCGTATTGCCGAGCAACTGGGCAATTCTCGCATGTGGCATCATGGGACTAAACCTTTGCGATGGCTCAGCGCTTGCCTCCTGGCTCGGCGACAGTACCCGACTTGTGGTCCGACTGCGAGCAATGGCCGCAGTAACTCTGATGCGGATCGGCGGCCGTTGCACCGGGGCCATGGCCGCGACGCCACTTGCCATGGGGAGGCCGGCCGCGCATTCTTCCTGAGAGCTTCACGAGCTGCGATGGGCAGGGCGCGTTTTGCGCGCCACCATCGTTGTCGCCACAACTATGCCGACGGATTTCCGGATGATTTCAACCAGAATTGGTGTTTTGGCCGGGCTGACCCGCACGGACGGGCCGCGGCGCGAGAGCCTCCGCCGCGCGCTGGCCAGGTCGCGCAAGGGTGCCCGTGACAAGTCCGAGCGGCATAAACTGGTGCTGGCCAGCGCTTCTCCGCGCCGGCTCATGCTCCTGTCGCAGGTCGGTGTGACGCCTGACGCCCTTCGCCCGGCCTCGCTCGATGAGACGCCGCGCAAAGGCGAGATGCCGCGGGCCCTCGCGACCCGGCTTGCGCGGGCAAAGGCCGAGGCTGCTCGCGAGCAGATCGAGAATGACCGGGAGCTGGCGGATGCCTTCATCCTGGCCGCGGATACGGTCGTCGCTGTCGGTCGCCGGACCGTGCTGAAGCCCCAGTCGGTCGACGAGGCCATCGCGGCTCTGCAGCTTCTCTCCGGCCGCGCACACCGCGTCTTGACGGCCCTTTGCCTGCTCACGCCGGATGATCGCGAGCGTGTGAAGCTCGTCGATACGCGCGTGCGCTTCAAGCGACTGGCACGGGAGGAGATCGAAGCCTATATCGCGTCCAGGGAGTGGCGCGGAAAGGCCGGCGGCTACGCCATCCAGGGGCTTGCCGGCTCATTCGTACAGAAGCTCGTCGGCTCCTATACGAGCGTCGTCGGGCTGCCGCTCACGGAGACGGTGAGCCTGCTCTCGGGCGAAGGGTTCCCGATCCACTTCGCATGGGTGAGGTCCGCCGACACCGAGATCGATTGAACCGGGAGCTACAACCAGTCGAGATGACCCGCATCGATAAAGACGGCACCACACGCGGTCGCTGCCCGATCTGCGGCGCACCGCCGGAGCCGGCATTCCGTCCTTTCTGTTCCCGCCGCTGCGCCGACGTCGACCTCTCGCGCTGGCTGCGCGGTGCCTATTCCATCCCCGCGCAAACGGCCGACGACGAAGAGGACGGGGACGAAAGCAATTCGAGCTACCAAGGTGCTAGACAGCGCGGTGGCGACGAACTATAACCCGCAAGCCTCACGGCTGGACCCGCTCCGAGCCGCCCGAGTGCAAGCCCAGGTAGCTCAGTTGGTAGAGCACGTGACTGAAAATCACGGTGTCGGTGGTTCGATTCCGCCCCTGGGCACCA
>JAEZHL010000283.1 GCA_023416575.1 Pseudomonadota bacterium | reverse complement strand
AGCCTCCGCGTGGTCAGGCCGAGTTCACGCGCCCGCCGCAGGCCTACATCAATGCGTCGCAACTCGCGCGCCTTGCCGCGGCGGGCCGCGCGCTCCATGCGGAGCACGCCGAGACGCTCCGGCGCATCGAGCGCGAGATCGGGGTCGAGCCGCATGCCGTGCTGGCGATCTGGGGGCGCGAGACCGCCTTCGGTGCCCACCAGCTGCCGCACTCCGCGATCCGGGCACTCGCGACGCAGGCCTATCTCGGCCGCCGCAAGGACATGTTCCGCAACGAGCTGCTGCATGCGCTGCGGCTCGTCGACGACGGTGTCATCTCGATGGAGGCATTGCGCTCCTCCTGGGCTGGTGCGGTCGGTCTGCCGCAGCTCATGCCGTCGGAATTCCAGCTCTGGGCCTACGATCTCGATGGCGATGGCCGCAAGGACATCTGGAATTCGATCCCCGATGCGCTGGCGACCATCGCTCGCCAGCTGCAAGGCAAGGGCTGGGTGAGGGGCCAGAGCTGGGGCTACGAGGTTCGGCTCCCGCCATCGGTCGATTGCGCGATGGAAGGGCCCATGAACGCGCGGCCGCTCTCGGGATGGATGGCGCTCGGCGTCACCAGGGCCAGGGGTCGCACGTTTCCGGCGGATCAGCACGCGGCCGAGGCTTATCTGATGATGCCGGGTGGCGCGTACGGTCCGGCCTTCCTGGTCCTCGAAAACTACCGCGTGATCCGCCGCTACAACATGTCCGATCTCTACGCCGTTTTCGTCGGCAATCTGGCGGACCGCATTGCGGGAGGCGGCGACTTTGAGGCGCCGTGGCAGAATATCACTCAACTTCCGGCGAAGGATGTGGAAGAAATCCAGCATAGATTGCAGATGATGGGGCACGCCATCGACAAGGTCGACGGCAAGGTTGGTTCCAACACGCGCTGGCAGATCGGGACCTACCAGCGCAATCAACGCCTCAAGGTGGACTGCTGGCCGACGGCCGGGCTGCTGAAACAGCTCCGGTCCGCCGCGGCCCGCTGATGAAGGATCGTCGTAATGCGTATCGGATCGAAGATCGTTGCGGGTTTTGCCGTCATGGTTGCACTCATGGCCGGTTCGGTGACCGGTGAGACGTCACAGTCCAGTATCCCGCCGCCGGTGGACATGGCTGGATTCCTCAAGGGCGTCCGCAAGGAGGCTCTGGCGGCGGGTGTTTCCGCAGCGACCTTCGATCGAGCGACCCGGGATATGGAGGCCGATCAGCAGGTCCTCGCGTTGACCACGGCCCAGCCGGAGTTCGTCAGGCCGATCTGGGAGTACCTCGACCGGGCGGTCAGCGAGACCCGCATCAGCACCGGGCAGGAACGCTTGGCGCAGTACGCCGACACCCTGGCCGCAATCGAGCGGACGTACGGGGTCGACCGGCACGTCGTGCTGGCCATTTGGGGTGTGGAATCGAACTACGGCAGCAACACCGGCGACCGCAGCGTCATTCGCTCCCTGGCGACCCTGGCCGCGGGCGATGCGCGCCGGTCCCGGTACTGGCGGTCCGAGTGCATCGCGGCGCTGCGCATTCTGCAGCGGGGCGACATCACCCCCGAGCGCATGACCGGGTCGTGGGCGGGCGCCATGGGCCATACGCAGTTCATGCCGACGACGTATCACGCCCACGCCGTCGACTTCGACAAGGACGGCCGGCGTGACATCTGGGGCAGCATCGCGGATGGGCTTGCCTCGACGGCCAATTACCTGCGGGCATCCGGTTGGCGGGCCGAGGACCCCTGGGGCTTCGAGGTCGTGCTGCCCGAGGGCCTCGACTATGGCCTGTCGGCGCCCGGTCGTGCCCAGCCGGCCGCGTTCTGGCGGCAGCTCGGCGTCACGCGTCCTGGCGGCGTTGCCGTGCGCGACACGGTTTCGCCTCTGCAACTCATCCTGCCGGCCGGCGCGCAGGGTCCGGCATTCCTCGTCACCGGGAACTTCCGGGCCATCCTGAGGTATAACCCGGCGGAGGCGTACGCCCTGGCCGTCGGCCATCTGGCGGACCGGATCGCAGGCGCTGAGCCGGTGGCAGGCCCCTGGCCGGCTACGGATCGGCCGCTTCTCAAGGCGGAACGGGAGGAGTTGCAGAAACTGTTACTTCAACACGGGCTTGACACGGGCACGCCTGACGGGATCATCGGTGCTCAGTCGCGCGCCGCGATCCGGTCGTTCCAGCGCACGCGCGGGCTGCCGGAGGATGGCTACCCGAGCTTCGAGCTCCTCAAGCACCTGCGTCAATCGCAGGACAGTTGACCAATGACGGGATGAGGCCACGGTGGTGAGCGGTTCGGCGAGGCAATTTAATTCGCACGCGATGGCGTCGATGGTTGCCTTTCTGGCGGGCCTCGCCGTCACACTTGCCGTGGTCATCGTCGCGCCGACACAAGCCCGCGCCCAGGAAGACTGGGGTGCCAGCTACATCACGCCGTTTCCTGAGAACGACACCTACCGCTTGCAGGTCATCGGCGACAGCATGGCGGAAGGGCTGTTCAGCGCGCTCGGCGAGCTGTTCCGGTCGGATACGCGCGTGCAGATGTCGAACCGGCAGCATGCGCTCGGCGGACTGATCCGCCTCGGTCCGGATGAGTTCTTCAAGTTCGAGGAGACCATCAAAAACGAGCCGCTGCACGTCGCCGTCGTCCTGCTCGGCATTTCCGACCGCGTTGCGCTGCGTGCGCCTGACGGCCGGCGGGTGGCCATCGGCAGCGACGAGTGGAAGGTGGAGTACGCCCGCCGCGTGGACCGCATCTCGCGCGCCCTGAAACGGCGCGGCGCCGCGGTCTACTGGGTCGGATTGCCGATCGTGCGCCGGCCCGAGATGGACGAGGACGTGCGCATGCTCAACGACGTCTTTCGCGAGCGCGCCCTGATCAACAACGTCAAGTTCATCGATACTTATGACGCCTTCACCGACGAGGCGGGCCAGTACAACCAGTATGGTCCCGATCTGACCGGCAAGCAGCGGCTGCTGCGGGAGGGTGACGGGGTGAGCTTCACGGCGGTGGGCCATCGCAAGCTCGCGCACTTCGTCGAGCGCGAGATCAAGCGCGACCTCACCCAGGCCAAGAACGATCGCAATATCCCGCTCGCCGGAGCCGAGGCGGAGCAGCGCCGCATCGCTCCGCGCGCGCAGGAGGTGAGCGGATCGGCCGGCGCCGCCTCGCCCGCGCCCAAGGGGGCCGGGGACCACGCGGCAAAGGGACCCGGCGAGGGGGCGCAGGCCCGTGCAACGGCGGGGCAGGTCGAGCTTAAGGCCGACAACGCCAAGGTCGCGATCAAGACGACGGGGCGCTCGGGCCGGGAGGAGCCGATTACGGTCGAAATTCTGCGGCCGGCCATTCCAGCTTCCGTCCTCGCGCTGGGGACGCGGAGCCAATCGCCCGACCGGCCCGCGCAGCTCGGGGATGTCGTTCCTGATACGTTGTCGGGCGGGGCCGTGGTGCTGAACTCGATCACACCGAGCCTCGCGGGGCTGCAGGGGCGGCGGCGCCTGGCTCCAACGCAATCGCCGTTCTTCAAGGTCCTGGTGAAAGGCGAGCGGATCCCGTCCAAGCCTGGCCGGGCGGACGATTTCAGCTGGCCGCCGGCACCGGAGGCAGCTAACCGGGCGGTGGAGCCCGCCGCGGCCTCTCCGGCGCCCGCGCCCGCAGTCAAGGGTGGGAACCCGAAGGGCTGACGGCTCACCCAGGCCTGGGTGAGGAAGGAAACGCTCTGAAGTCCATCGCCAGCCCTTGTGCCGGCTCCATAGATCGGCGTTTCGTAATGTCACAAGCGCTCAACATTCCAGAGGCTTACGCGCCCTGGCCGCCGCTGCCGTATGGGCGTGTGAGGATCTCGAGGTTGTGCCCGTTGGGATCGTCGAAATAGAAGCCCCGGCCACCATCGCGATGGTTGATCGCATCGGGCTCCTTGTGGAACGGGTCGGCCCAGTAGGGCAGGTTGCGCGACTGAATGCGTCCGAAAATGTCGTCGAACTCGGGCTCGCTGACCAGGAACGCGAAGTGGCGCGGCGAAATCGTCTTGTCCGTCTGCGCGAAATCGAGGGAGGTCTCACCCACCTGCACGACGGCGAACGGCCCGAAGTGACCGTGTGCGGGCAGGCCGAGGATCTCGGTCAGGAATGCTGCCGAGCCCTCTCTGTCGTGGGCTTCGATGATGGTGTGGTTGAAGCTGACCGCCATGGTTGAGGCTCCTATCGCAGCTCGCGCAGCCATCCGTCCCGTCGCAACGAAGCTCGCGCCGCTGGATCGACAGCGGCGCGGCGCGACAGTGCAGATGCCCGCTTACCCGCTACAACTCATGGCGGGGCCGATCCGATCACCGCCTCAGCGCGGCAGATCGGTTCGGCCCATCAGGGCTTTGTCGATCGCATAAGCCGCCTGCCGGCCCTCGCGGATCGCCCAGACGACGAGCGACTGGCCGCGACGCATATCGCCGGCCACGAACAGCTTCTTGTAGCCCTTGATGCGGTAATCGCGGTCGTCGGCATCGAGCCCCTTGAAGCGGCCGCGTGGCACGATTTCGAGGCCGAGCTCCTGTACGAGGCCGGTCTCGACGGGGCCGGAAAAGCCCATCGCGAGCAGCACGAGATCAGCCGGCAACGCGCCTTCGCTACCCGGAATGGGCTGCAGCTTGGCATCGACGCGGGTGTAGTGCAGCCTTTCGACCTTGCCGTTGCTGCCTGAAAAACCGGTCGTCGAGATCGAGTACTCGGTCCTGGCGCCTTCCGCCTGACTGGTCGAGACGCGCAGCTTCAGCGGCCAGTGCGGCCAGGACAGTGCCTTGTCCTCCTTCTCGGGCGGCATCGGCATGATCTCGAGCTGCGTCACGGACTTGGCACCCTGGCGGATCGAGGTACCGATGCAGTCCGAGCCCGTATCGCCGCCGCCGATGACGATGACGTGCTTGTCCTTGGCGGTGATCTCCTCCACCTCGCCCAGGCTCTCACCCGACACGCGGCGGTTCTGCTGCGGCAGGAACTGCATGGCGTAGTGAATGCCGTCGAGCTCGCGGCCGGGCGACTTGGCGAAAAAGTCGAACGGCTGCTCAGAGCCGCCGGTCAGCAGCAGGGCATCGTGCGTGTCCTCGAGCTGGCGGATCGGGAGATCGGCGCCGACGTGGACGTTGCAGTGAAAGATGACGCCCTCAGCTTCCAGCTGGCGCACCCGCCGCTCGATCACCTGCTTCTCGAGCTTGAAGTCGGGAATGCCGTAGCGCAGCAGGCCGCCGGGGTGGGCGTTCTTCTCGTAGACGTGCACCTCGTGACCCGCGCGGGCGAGCTGCTGTGCCGCTGCGAGGCCAGCCGGTCCCGAGCCGACGATGGCCACGCGCTTGCCCGTCTTGCGCTCGGGCGGCTGCGGCGCGATCCAGCCTTCCTCGAACGCGCGGTCTGCGATGGCGCACTCGATCGTCTTGATGGTGACCGGCTTGTCATCGAGGTTGAGCGTGCAGGACGCCTCGCAGGGCGCAGGGCAGACGCGGCCCGTCACCTCGGGGAAGTTGTTCGTCGAGTGCAGGTTGAGCGCCGCCGTCTTCCAGTCGCCGCTGTAGACGAGGTCGTTCCAGTCGGGGATCTGGTTGTTGACCGGGCAGCCGTTGTGACAGTAGGGGATGCCGCAGTCCATGCACCGCGATGCCTGCGTGCGGACCTCCCCCTCGGCCAGCGGCACGACGAACTCGCGCCAGTGCTGCACGCGCTCCTCGACCGGACGGTAGCCCCGATCGACGCGCTCGAATTCCATGAAGCCGGTGATCTTGCCCATTCGATTTGCTTTCGTGCTGGCGTCGTTCTGCTTGATGCCTTGACTGCGTTCCTGGCGCCGATCACTCCGCCGCCGGCTTGTGCGCTTCGGGCAGGCCGATCTCGAGCACCCCGAGACCCGTCTTGTCGCCGGCCTGATGCTCGGCCATCTGCCGCAGCGCCGCGCGATACTCGACCGGCATCACCTTCCGGAACTTCGGCAGCCAGTTCCGCCAGTCTTCGAGGATCATGCGGGCTTTCGCCGAGTTGGTGTAGCGGGCATGGCGCTCGATGAGCTGATGCAGCCGCTCGGCATCCTTCTTGTCCATGTCGGAGAGGATGTCGACGAGACCGTGGCTCTCGAGGTCGCCGCCCTGGTTGGCGAGACGGCGCATCACCTCCTCCTCGGCCTCGACCGGCGCAAGGTCGATCATGGCGAGGTTGCAGCGCTGCTCGAAGTCGCCCCGCTCGTCCAGCACGTAGGCGATGCCGCCCGACATGCCCGCCGCGAAGTTGCGGCCCGTCGGTCCGAGCACCACCACGACGCCGCCCGTCATGTACTCGCAGCCGTGGTCGCCCGTGCCCTCGACGACCGCCACCGCGCCGGAGTTGCGCACGGCGAACCGTTCACCGGCGATGCCGCGGAAGTAGCACTCGCCGCTGATGGCGCCATAGAGCACCGTGTTGCCGACGATGATCGACTCTTCGGGCTTGATCGCAGATTGCGGATGCGGCCGGACGATCAGCTTGCCGCCGGAGAGGCCCTTGCCGACATAGTCGTTGGCCTCGCCCACCAGATCGAGGGTGACGCCGCGGGCGACCCACGCGCCGAAGCTCTGCCCGGCTGTGCCTTCCAGCGAGAACCAGATCGTGTCCTCGACCAGCCCCTCGTGGCCGTAGCGCTTTGCCACCTCGCCGGACAGCATGGCGCCAACGGCCCGGTCGCGGTTCGAGATCGCAATCTCGTGACGAACCGGCTTGCGCTGCTCGAGAGCCGGCGCGGCGAGCTCGATCAGCTTGCGGTCGAGCACCTTGTCGAGGCCGTGGTCCTGGCGCTCGCAGTTGTGGACGGGAAGGCTTTCGTTACCCTCCAGCTTGTTGAAGAGACGCGAGAAGTCGAGACCACGCGCCTTCCAGTGGCGGATCGCACGATCCTTATCCAAAGCCTCGGACTGGCCGATCATCTCGCCGAAGGTGCGATAGCCGAGCGCGGCCATGTACTCGCGCACTTCCTCCGCGACGAAGAAGAAGAAGTTGATGACGTGCTCCGGCTTGCCCTTGAACTTGGCGCGCAGGACGGGATCCTGCGTCGCGACGCCGACGGGGCAGGTGTTGAGATGGCACTTGCGCATCATGATGCAGCCGAGCGAGATCAGCGGCGCCGTCGCGAAGCCGAACTCGTCCGCGCCGAGCAGGGCACCGATCACCACGTCGCGGCCGGTGCGAACACCGCCATCGACCTGTACCGCGATGCGGCTGCGCAGCCGGTTGCCGACGAGCGTCTGGTGCGTCTCGGCAAGGCCGATCTCCCACGGCGAGCCGGCATGCTTGATCGACGTCAGCGGCGAAGCGCCGGTGCCGCCTTCGAAGCCTGAGATCGTCACGTGATCGGCGCGTGCCTTGGCAACGCCCGCCGCGACCGTGCCGACGCCGACCTCGGAGACGAGCTTCACCGACACGTCCGCGTTCGGGTTGACGTTCTTCAGATCGAAGATGAGCTGAGCCAGATCCTCGATCGAGTAGATGTCGTGGTGGGGCGGCGGTGAGATGAGACCGACGCCCGGCGTCGAGTGGCGCACCTTGGCAATGGTCGCGTCCACCTTGTGGCCCGGCAGCTGGCCGCCTTCGCCGGGCTTGGCACCCTGCGCCATCTTGATCTGCATGACGTCGGCGTTGACGAGGTACTCGGTCGTGACGCCGAACCGGCCCGAGGCGACCTGCTTGATGGCCGAGCGCATGGAGTCGCCGTTGGGCAACGGCCTGTAACGGTCCGCTTCCTCGCCGCCTTCGCCCGTGTTCGACTTGCCACCGATGCGGTTCATGGCAACGGCGAGCGTGGTGTGCGCCTCGCGGCTGATCGAGCCGAAGCTCATCGCACCGGTCGAGAAGCGCTTGACGATGTTCGCCGCCGGCTCGACCTCCTCGAGCGGCACCGGCTTGCGGCCCAGCTCATCGGCTCCCTTGATCCGGAACATGCCGCGCAGCGTCATCAGCTGCTCCGACTGCTCGTTGATCTGCTTGGCGTAGGCCCGGTACTTGTCCGGGAGGTTGCCACGCACCGCATGCTGCAGGTCAGCGACGACGGTCGGCCGCCACATGTGCGCTTCGCCGCGGACGCGGTAGGCATACTCGCCGCCGACTTCGAGCGCGTTCTCGAGCGCCGGGACTTCACCGAACGCCTGACGGTGCCGTTCGACCGTCTCGCGTGCGATCTGGCGCAGACCGACGCCCTCGACCTGGCTGTGCGTGCCGGTGAAGAACTTGCGCACGAAGCTCGACTTGAGGCCAACGGCGTCGAAGATCTGCGCGCCGCAATAGGACTGGTACGTCGAGATGCCCATCTTGGACATCACCTTCAGCAGTCCCTTGTCGACGGCCTTGATGTAGCGCTTGATGGCTTCCTTCGGCGCGAGATTTTCCCCGAGCTCAGCCGACATGTGCTCGATGGTGTCGAAGGCGAGATAGGGGTTGATCGCCTCGGCGCCGTAGCCAGCCAGGGTCGCGAACTGGTGCACCTCGTGCGCCTCGCCCGTCTCGACGACGAGGCCGACTGACGTCCTGAGGCCACGCCGGATCAGGTGATGGTGCACAGCCGACGTCGCGAGCAGGGACGGGATCGGGATGCGATTGGGGCCTGCGGCGCGATCCGACAGGATGATGATGTTGTAGTCGCCCGAGCGGACGGCTTCCTCGGCCTCGGCGCACACCACGTCGAGCGCGGGACCCATACCAGCGGTACCCTGGTCCTGCGGGTAGGTGATGTCGATCGTGATCGAGGTGAAATGATTGTCGGCCACGTCGCCGATCTGACGGATGCGCTCCAGCTCGTCGTTGGTGAGGATCGGCTGACCGACCTCGAGGCGCTTCAGCTTGGATGTGCCTTCGAGATCGAGCAGGTTCGGCCGCGGCCCGATGAACGAGACGAGGCTCATGACGAGCTCTTCGCGGATCGGGTCGATCGGCGGGTTCGTGACCTGCGCGAAGTTCTGCTTGAAGTAGGTGTGGAGCAGCTTGGACTTGGATGACAGCGCCGAGATCGGCGTGTCGGTGCCCATCGAACCGACGGCTTCCTGGCCGGTCTGGGCCATCGGTGCCATCAGGAACTTGAGGCTCTCCTGCGTGTAGCCGAACGCCTGCTGAAGATCGAGCAGGGCGACATTCGACGTCCTCTTCTTCGGCTCGACCAGTGGCAGGTCGCTGACCTGGATCTGCGTGCGCCGCAGCCACTGCTCGTAAGGATTGCGGGCGGCGAGCTCGGCCTTGAGTTCGTCGTCGGAGATGATGCGGCCCTGCTCGAGGTCGATCAGCAGCATTTTGCCCGGCTGCAATCGCCACTTGCACTCGATCTCATGCTCCGGGATCGGCAGCACGCCGGACTCGGAGGACATCACCACCCGGCCATCCTTCGTGACGAGGTAGCGCGCCGGCCGCAGGCCGTTGCGGTCGAGCGTGGCGCCGATCTGGCGGCCGTCCGTGAAGGCCATGGCGGCCGGGCCGTCCCACGGTTCCATGAGGCAGGCGTGATACTCGTAGAAGGCGCGGCGGCGCGAATCCATCAGCGGATTGCCAGCCCAGGCCTCCGGAATCAGCATCATGGCGGCATGGGAGAGGCTGTAGCCGCCCATCACCAGGAACTCGAGCGCGTTGTCGAAGCAGGCCGTGTCCGACTGGCCTTCGTAGGAGATGGGCCAGAGCTTCTGGATATCCTGGCCGAAGAGGGGCGAGGACACCGATGCCTGCCGGGCGGCCATCCAGTTGACGTTGCCGCGCAGCGTGTTGATCTCGCCGTTGTGCGCCACCATCCGGTAGGGATGCGCGAGCTTCCATGACGGGAAGGTGTTGGTCGAGAATCGCTGGTGGACGAGGGCCAGCGCCGAGGCCATGCGCGGGTCTGACAGGTCCTTGTAGTAGGCCTTGACCTGGTAGGACAGGAACATGCCCTTGTAGACGAGCGTGCGGCTCGACAGGGACACCGTGTAATGGCCGATGTCGCGCGCCTTGTACGCCTCGTAGACGGCGTTCGAGACGACCTTGCGCACGAGATAGAGCCGGCGCTCGAAGGCATCGTCGTCCTTGATCGACTTCGGCCGTGCGATGAAGACCTGGCGATGCACGGGCTCGGTGGCGATCACGCCCGCGGACAGGCACGAGTTGTCGACCGGGACATCGCGCCAGCCGATCAGCGCCAGTCCTTCCTCGCGAACGATGCGGGCCCAGACCCTCTCACAGTGCTGCCGCAGCCGCTCATCCTGCGGCATGAAGATATGGCCGACGGCGTAGTGACCGGGGGCAGGTAGCTTGAAGCCGAGCTTCGCGCATTCGGCCTGCAGGAACTCGTGCGGGATCTGGATCAGGATTCCCGCGCCATCGCCGGCGAGCGGATCGGCGCCAACCGCGCCGCGGTGCTCGAGGTTCTCCAGGATGCGCAGCGCGTCCTCGATGATCGCATGGCTCGGGCGGGACTTGAGGTCGGCGATGAAGCCGACGCCGCAGGCATCGTGCTCGCGTGCCGGGTCGAACAGGCCCTTCGGGGACTCGTCATCATCGACAGGCTCGCGGTACATGGCGGCGCTGAAGCGGCTCTCGGTCATGTTGGGCCTCTTGTCCGGGTCTCGCCGGGATCGATTCTATCTCAGAGGAGTGCGCCATTCGACTGGCGCTTGGAGGCTGCGATACAGGATCGTAGCAGGGACCGTATTTTAACGGCGGAGCAGGATTATCTGCTCAAGCTCGCATACGACCCGTTCGGACGGCCGTCGCCGCCGTGGCACGTTTTCGGTTCGCAGTCGCGCGCAGAGCGCCGGGCATCGCCCGTGCCGTGCACTTGACCTGATCGAACCGAACCACCGTCACCGTCGCCTCTCGGGCTTGCGAGTGAGCCGCGCCATAAAGGACAGAAGTGCTGACCTTTCTCGGGCAACTAAGCAGATTTCAGCATGCGACACAAGCGCCAATGCAAGCCCACGTCGTTACTTTTCCATCGCTCGTCAAGCGGCTGCGGCAGCCCGCCCGACGCCGGCTGCCGCTCGTGATGTGCTTTAGAAAGCAAGGACTTCAAGCGATGGCGGAGGGGGTGCCTGAGCGCGCTGCATGTCCGCGCTCCGACCAGGCTTGCCGCAGGATCTGCACGGACGAGGTCAGGAATAGCCCTGCCATGGCGGCAGCGACCAACAGATCGGGCCAGGCCGACGCCGTCCACCACACCGCCCCAGATGCTCCCAGCACCGCGATGTTGCCGATGGCGTCGTTGCGCGAGCACAGCCAAACTGAGCGCACGTTCGCGTCGCCGTCCTTGTAATTCATCAGCAGCAGCACGCTGGCGAGGTTCGCCGCGAGGGCGAGGGTGCCGATGGCGCCCATGACCTCAGCTTGCGGCACGCCGAGAAAGATCACCTGGTAAGCGGTCGAGCCGAGCACCCACAGGCCCATCACCGTGAGGCTGGCACCCTTGGCGAGCGCCGCTGTCGAGCGCAACGCAAGGGATTGGCCGATGACCGCGAGACTGATGCCGTAGGTCAGGGTGTCGGCGAGGAAATCCAGAGCGTCGGCCTTCAGCGCCTGTGACCCGGCGAACTGCCCCGCCGCCATCTCGACCAGGAACATCAGGCCGTTGATCGTGATGACGGTCCAGAGGATGCGCCGGTAGCGCGGATCCATGCCGTCGAACTGCGGATTGCCGTGGCAGCAGCCCGCGGCGTGGTCGTGTGCAGTCATTGTTTGCAGC